>NZ_BAAGZP010000009.1:0-40596 GCF_054778355.1 Saccharopolyspora tripterygii
ACCACAACGACCCACCAAGCCGCCTGACCAACCGTCACAGAAACCTTCAGCAGCCCCGTCACCTTCACGGTCACCCGTGGGGTCGGCTCGATCCTGCTCAACCGCCCGCGCGTGCTCAACGCCGTCAACCGAGCGATGACCTTGGCAATCGACGAACAACTGGCAGCCTGGGAAACCGACGACAGCGTCCGGTCGGTGATCATCACCGGCGCCGGCGAACGCGGTCTGTGCGCAGGGGGCGATATCGTCGCGATTCACCGAGACATGCTGCGAGGAGACGGGATTCGCGCTCGCTACTGGCGCGAGGAGTACGCGCTCAACGCGCGGATCGCGGCCTTCCCCAAACCCTACGTCGCCGTGATGGACGGCATCGTCATGGGCGGCGGCGTAGGGCTCTCGGCGCACGGAAACGTCCGGATCGTCACGGAGAACTCCCGAATCGGGATGCCGGAAGTCTGCATCGGCTTCATCCCCGATGTCGGGGGCACCCACCTGCTCGCCCGTGCTCCTGGCGAGCTGGGTACGCACCTCGCTCTGACAGCCTCGGCGATGACCGGAGCCGACGCGATAGCTTGCGGTCTCGCCGACTACTTCGTAGCTGCCAGTGACCTCGCAGAGTTCTGCGCTACCGTCCGCGCCGGCGCACTGGACACTGCCATCCGCACCTTCTCACAACCCCCGCCATCCGCACCGCTGCTAGCTGAACGTGAGTGGATCGACGCCGCGTACGCCGCAGACACCGTGGAGGAAATCCTCCACAGGCTGCGGGCGAGCACAGCATCGGCCGCCGGTGATGCGGCGCGGGCCATCCAAACGCACTCCCCCACTGCACTGAAGGTGGCATTGCGGTCACTGCGTCGCGCGCGGGAGGCTGGGACATTGGCCGCCGCTTTGGCGAACGAGTACCGAGTTTCGGTCGCTTGCCTGAGTTCCCCGGACTTCGCTGAGGGAGTCCAGGCGAGGTTCATCGACAAGAACCGATCTCCCCGCTGGCGACCCGCGGCACTCGAAGAAGTCAGCGACGAACAGGTTGAGCAGTTCTTCGCAGCCGTTCCGGATATCAGCTGAACCGGCCATCGTACGCCCGACTTCGTGGCTAGTTCTGTCGTCAGACCTGCTGCTCAGCCGCAACCCGCCAGGCGTCCTCCTCGGTCCGACCAGCACGTTTGTCGATCAGGCGCATCGCCTTGTACGCGAACCGCGGAAGGGTACCGACCGCCTCGATCTGGATCTCGACCTTGCTGCCGATCGCGAGCCGGAACCGCTCAGCCAAGGCCGAACGGATCTCAGCCCGGGCCACCTCACCGGTGGACTCGGGCAGCTCGACACGCAGCGTCATCACGTCCAGGTCCCCAACCCGTTCCACGATGACTTGATATTCCGGGGCACCGAGGCCGGGAACTGATCTGACGATGTCGTCGACAGCAGCCGGATACACGTTGGCCGCCCGAACTGTAATCATGTCATCGCTGCGTCCAAGGATTCCTCCAACGAACCGAGCGCTTGTCCGACCGCACGGGCATGGCGACGTGTCGACTCGAACGAGGTCGCGCACCCGGTAGCGCAGCAGTGGTGCGCCGCTCGAGACCACGTCGGTCAGGACCAGTTCCCCGACCTCGCCGTCGGGCACGCACTGGCCGGTGCTTGAGTCGATGACCTCCCAGACGACTGCGTCCTCAGCGATGTGACCTCCTGCCCCCTCCTCGCACTCGGCCCAGATCATGGTGCCGATGTCGGTGATGCCACCAACATCCGACACCCGGCGCACCGTGGGGAAAAGCTCACGCAGTCGGTCCTTCGTCGCGGGGCTGGCCATCCCGACCTCACCGCCTCCGATCAACGTGGTGAGGTGCAGTTCCTTTGACATGCCTGCATCCGCGATCTTGCGTCCGAGATGCAGCAGGTAGCTCGGAGTCGCGTGCAGGGCCGTCACGCCGAGGGTTTCCAGTGACCACATCTGCCGGCTCGTGTTGCCGAGGCCTGCGTTGATGACAGTCACACCCGCACGTTGCGCCCCGCTGTGCAGCGCCAAGCCCGAGGCCATCCACTGGTACCCGAGAATGTTCTGGAAGATGTCTCCCCTGCCGAGGCCTGCAGTGGTGAAAGCACGGGCGTTGAGGTCGGTCCACGTCTCGATATCCGCGGCAGTGCGCGGCAGAACCAAGGGTGCGCCCGAGGTCCCGCTCGTGGTCGCGATCCAGACGATCTCGTCGCCGGCAGCGCTGACGTGGGCACCGTAGGGCTGCGAGGCATCCTGGTTGTCCCGCAACTGTTGCTTGGTCGTCAGCGGCAGCTTGTGAAGATCATCAACGCCACGGATATCGCAGGGCTCCACGCCGACGGAATCGAGCATGGTCCGGTAGAAGGACGACCGCTCGTACACATAAGCGAGCTGTCGGCGCAAGCGCTCGTCCTGCAGGCTCCGCAGCTGTTCACGAGAGGCTGTCTCGATCGTCGGATTCCACATCACGAGCGTCCTCCGCCGTTTGTCGTCCCGCGGCTCACGGTGCCTTCACGTCCTCCTGGCCGTGACTCACCATCCCTGCTGACGATGACTCTGGCCGTGCGATGAATCCGAGCGAACGAGAAATCGCTTCTGCTGCGGCAACAGTCATCTCGGTCATTGACTGTTCCGGACCAACGATGTGCTGCCGGAGACCGCTGACGGCGATAGAAGCCGAGAGACGACCGGCGTGATCGAAAACCGGGGCACCGACCGCCGCGATTCCTCGGGTCACGTCCCCGTCTGAGACGGCGAATCCGGACCTGCGCACATCCTTGAGCCTTTCGAGGACGTCCGACGTGGTCTGGGCACGGCCACTGGCAGGCGGCTCCAGCCCGACCGCTTCGACACGGCGCTGCCATTCGGCATGGAAATCTCCATCAAAGGCGAGCAGGACGACCGGTGACGCACCCAGATGAAGCGGCAATGACCCGCCGAGTCGCAGAGCCAGACTTGCGACTCCGTTGCCCTCGATCCGCTCGATGCACACTGCGTGCATGTCGCGCCGGACGCACAGATAGGTGGTCTGACCGGTTTTGTCGTGAAGCTCCTCGAGGTAGGGTCGCGCAACCTGACGGACGTCCAGTCGGTGCACAGCCCCGGCGCCCAAGCGGAAGAGCTCGATGCCGACCTGCCAGGTTCCGTTGGTCTCTGATTCCTCTACCCATCCGACCGTCGCGAGACTCCGAAGGGTCCGGTACACGCTGCTGCGCGGTTCGCCCGTCGCCCGGGCAAGCTCAGTTGCGTTGGCCTCGCCGAGCGCGGCTAGCTCAGTGAGGAGGCGCGCCACCTTGAGCACGAGACTGGGCGGCTGACCGGTCACGAACGGCTCCTACAGGTCGGTAACGAAGATTTCGATCCCGATTCTAGCGCCATCCGAACACGAATCTCGCCAAATGGAGTCTGTGCAGAGGCCTCCTGTGCGGCGCCTTCGTCACACCCGAGCACGGGCTAGAAGACGCTCGTCTCTGAGCGGGGCATCGCCCCAACGACCCGGACACGTCTCTCGCCGAACGTCGCCGGCTCGATCTGCACTCTGATCAAGGAACTTCGGCGGACCAGCATGAACCATGCGGTGTCGGTGCACGCGAGATGGCCCCGCGCCGGCGCCGCATGATTGGTGGCCCGAAGTAACTGGCGCGCTCGAACTGCGCACACCTGCTCGTGCGAACTATGCAGTGGGATCTTCACCGAATCTCAGGATGACCTTCGTCGACCGCGACGAATCTGCAGCGCAGGCAAAGGCATCGATGACCTCGTCCGCTGTGAACTCATGGCTCACGATCGACGCGAGCCGAGGTTCGGAAGCCAGCAGTGCGACGGCCTCGTCGAGTTCGACATCGAAACGCTGCGAGCCGAGCAGGGTGATCTCCTTCGCGATCAAGCCGGCCAGGGGTAGCGTCTGCGACCCTGCGGGAAGCATTCCCAACTGAAGTACCGAACCGCCGGGACGGACTGCCTGCAGGCCGCTGATCAGGGATGGGACGGCGCCAGCCGCCTCGACCACGATGTCGTAGGCGTCGCTCTCAACCTTCTCACCAGCGCCGAGCGCCACAGTAGTGTCCGCACCCACCTCGCGCGCGATCCTCAGCGGGTGTTCCTGGAGATCGGCTGCGGTGATGGACACGGCACCGGCCGCCGCAAGGCCCGCGATCGCCAGCGCCCCGATAGGACCGGCGCCGTTGACCAGGACACGCGCGCCCTTGACCTTGTTTCCGAGCCGGCCCACCCCGTGCAGAGCCACCGCCAACGGCTCAGCCAGAACCGCAAGACGCAGCGGCAAACCGTCGGGCAGCCGACGAAGCTGTCCCGGCTGAACGGCGAGGTATTCGACGAAGCCGCCTTGGGTGTGCGGATTGGTTGAGGCACTGCCGAGGTATGTGCCGCCAGGCGCAAGATGAAGGCCATGACCTTCGCGGCCGCCTACGGGTGGCGCGGGCGTGGCCGGATGGATCGCGACCGCGGTACCCACCACCGGCGAGCCACTGACCGCCGAACCAATTCGATCGACGATTCCAACAACCTCATGTCCAAGGGTGAGTGGCTCGACAATCGTGTAGGCACCGTTGCGTCCGTCCTGCGCATAGCGCATGTCAGATCCGCAGATGCCGCCGTAGACGATGCGGATCAGGACTTCGTCCGGTCCGGGCGTCGGCACGGGCCGGTTTTCGAGCCCTAGATCACCGGCGCCGTATGCGACGACCGCTTGCATAAGCCCTCCCGAGGTCGTGATGGAATAGCCAGCGGCTGGGAACACCGCTGGCGGCTATCCGTGGGCGCCTGAACGAACGCCGGTCTCACCTGTTGTGCAGGAACACTGGCTCCAGAGCACATACCGGTGGTCGTGAGCCTGACCGCGATCCCCTGGCCACTCGGG
Source organism: Saccharopolyspora tripterygii (assembly GCF_054778355.1). Lineage (NCBI taxonomy): Bacteria > Bacillati > Actinomycetota > Actinomycetes > Pseudonocardiales > Pseudonocardiaceae > Saccharopolyspora > Saccharopolyspora tripterygii. The sequence continues at coordinate 4,881 of NZ_BAAGZP010000009.1, forward strand.
GCCCGTGCGCAAAGCACGCACCCGAACAATTCGGCTTTGCTGCTGGCCCGACGAGCAGGACCATCGCTTCGCACGGACGAGCGTGGTGGCCTCAGAGGGCAGCGCCTCAGCGTCCTCTACTGGTCATCTTCTACTGAATAACGAGACCGTCGACGGGCCCGAAGGATGGTTCCGGAAGGTCAGGTGTCGCTTGATAGGTCTTCCCCAAGGCCTGAAGCTGGGTCGCCACCAAGGTCATCTCAGCGACCGACGTGCGGTGAGCAAGAGTCACAGCACTGAGTGCAGCCTCCGCGACGTCCTCAGGTTGTACGAACTTCTCCCGCAGCTCCTGTGGGGGCGGCGACGGGCGCCGGTCGAGGATTGCGGTGTTCACGATGCCCGGCAGGATGGTGCAAATCCTGATACCGTTCCCGTGCTCGTCCAAGCCAGCGCCGCGGGCAAGCCCGAGAAGACCGGCCTTGGAGGCCTGATAAGCCGGTCCAGTGTGGTCCGGCCACGCAGCAGCCACGCTGCTGACAAGCACAACATCGCCCTGAGCTTCCCGCAGAGTAGGCAAGAAGGCGCGCAGGACATAGAAGGGGCCGCTGAGGTTGGTCCGGACGATGTCATCCCACGCTTGCACGGTGAGGTGCTCAAGCCGCCGCCGCGGGACATTGACACCGGCCGCGGAAACGAGCGTGTCAACTGAGCCGAGTTCTGAAGCGAGTGCCGCGACGGCCTCAGCATCTCCGACGTCGAGCGAGTGAGAGTGCAGCTTGCCCTCGTCCGGCGCTGCGTCCCCGGCAAGCTCGGCAACCAGGTGACCGCGCCGGGCAATCCCGTGGACGGTAGCGCCAGCCTCAAGAAAGCGACGGACCACTGCGAGGCCGATGCCACTGCTGGCCCCGGTCACGACGGCAGTGCGGCCGTGCATGTCTCCTAGACTCCGGCGGCATACGTTGGAGGTCGATGTCAACTCAGAACCGCCCATCAATCGTCAAACCACCGTCGACCTTGAGCACCTCTCCGTGAACGAAAGCCGCGTCCTGCGAGGCGAGAAAAGCGATCGCCGTTGCGATCTCGCCAGGATCGGCCAGCCGACGTAACGGCGTCCTGGACACCAGCGCGTCCTGGCTCAACGTTCCCGCATCCAAACCACTCTGGACCATCGCAGTCCTTACGTAACCAGGCGCGACCGCGTTCACGCGGATCCCGTCGGGCCCCCATTCTGCAGCGAGGGTGCGGGTGAGACCGAGGATCCCGCTCTTCGCCGTCGAGTACGCCACCCTTCCAGGCAGCCCGAACGTCGATCCCACGGAAGCGATGTTGACGATGCTCGGCCCGGGGCGACCCAGCATCAGTGCGTAGGCAGCGCGAGCGACCAGCATCGCTCCAGTGAGATGAACGTCGAGTTGACTCGCCCACTTAGCGGTGTCGATCGTCTTGGCGTCCTCCCGCATCAAGATCCCGGCACAGCTTACGAGCGCGTCCAGACCACCGCCGGTCGTCTCACTCACTTGCTCGAACGTCTTGGCGACCGCAGCTTCCGAGGTCACGTTGCAACCAAAACCGAAATGGCATTCGTCGCCGCCCCTGCTGTTGAGCTCCTTCGCGCGCTTGGCGGCATCCTCTTCGTTGAGGTCAGCGACGAGGACCTGCCAGCCGCGCGAGGCGAACTCGTCCGCGGTCGCCGCACCGATCCCCTGCGCACCACCCGTGATCAGTACAGATCTGCTGGTCATCCCGAGCACTCCTCGACTAGTCGATGTTTCAGGGCGCACCGAGCGCAGTGGCTCCCCGACGTGACAGACAACGTGGTGTCGATCGGAACCCTGTCACAAGACTCCCAAAAAAGCCACCAGGTGGACAGAGTTATCGCTCAACGGTTATGGTCCTCTCCGTCAGGCTGCCCGCCGACTGCGACCGGCTCCGTCCCGTCGCACCTCAACGTGCGGAGCTGGCGATCCCGTCGAAACCGTTCGAAGTCGCGAGTCAGGCACCAACCACCGGCGATGTTTCCGCCGGATGTCGTCCCTTCCCTCCGCAACGGAGTACGGAAGGCGAACTCGAGTTGACAAGGAGATCGAGTACCTATGGGTGATGCGAATCCACCAAGCGCGGAGGAGATCGCGCGCCTCGAAGAGAAGGCGCGCTTCGTCCGCACCGAGACTGTCCGGCTGATCGACATCGCAAAGACCGGGCATTACGCCTCGGCATTCTCCTGCGCCGAAATCTTCGCAGTGCTGTACTACGACATCCTGCGTCTCAAGCGGGGTGAGCCGGACTGGCCTGCACGAGATCGGCTTCTACTCGGCAAGGGACACGCGGCCGTCGGCCAATACCCGCTGCTCGTCGACTGGGGATTCTTCGACAAGGATGTCCTCGACGGCTACACCCGCCTCGGCAACCCGCTCGGCGATCACCCCGACATGGTCCAGGTCCCAGGAGTTGACTTTTCCTCGGGATCGCTCGGGCACAACCTTTCAGTCGGCCTGGGAATTGCGCTGGGTGCGCGCTACGCCCCCGACCCCTTCGACGTCTACGTCCTGCTGGGCGATGGCGAGCAAGAAGAGGGGCAAATCTGGGAAGCCGCGCTGGCCGCACGCCATCACGACGTCAGCAACCTGATCGCGATCGTCGATCGCAACCAGTATTCGCTCGACGGACCGACCGATGAGATCAGCGCGTTGGAGCCGCTCACTGACAAGTGGGCCGCCTTCGGGTGGGACGTCAAGACCGTCGACGGGCACGACGTCCGGGCGTTGACGGCGACCCTCCGCGAGATCAAGGAGACCGAGAACCGCACGGCACCCACCGTGGTGATCGCTCACACCGTCAAGGGCAAGGGCGTCGACTTCATGGAATCCGAGTTCGGCTGGCACCTGGGCTGGCTCGACACCGAAGACGAGGCCTACGCGTACGCGCAACTGGAGGCAAAGAAGTGACCATCAGCGACCCCGACCTCGGCACCCCGACCAACACCGCCGGTTCACGCGGCCGTTCGTGGCAGCTCACCGACATGCTCGAGCAGGCCCCCGGCTTCGCGGCGCTGTCGGAGACCCTCACCGAGCTCGTCGACGCCGGCGAACCGGTCGTCGTCGGCACCGCCGACCTGAAGTTTTCGAACGGCCTGGTCCGCTTCCAGGACCGCTACCCGGAGCGATTCATCCAGTTCGGAATCTCCGAGCAGAACATGATCTCAGCTGCGGCGGGGCTCGCGGCCACCGGAACACGTCCCTTCGTGGCGACCTTCGCAAGCTTCATGGCCCTGCTGTGCGCAGAGCAGATGCGCACCGACACGGCCTACACCAACCTCCCGGTGCGCATGATCGGGCATCACGCCGGCTTCACCCTCGGCTTCTACGGCACGTCCCACCATGCGACCGAAGACCTCGCGATCACCCGCAGCATGGCCAACATGACCGTCGTTGCCCCGGCCGATCCCGAGCAGCTCCGACAGGTCGTGCGGGCCACCACCGACGTGCCGGGTCCGGTCTACATCCGAATCGGACGTGGGCGAGATCCGCAGGTCTACCAGGCCGACGCCCTCGCGGACTTCAAACTCGGCAAGGCCATCACTCACGGCAACGGCACAGATCTCGCCATCGTCGCCACCGGTTCCATGGTCTCCCCCGCGCTGGACGCCGCGGAGAACCTGCGTGGAGAGGGCATCGCCACGCGTGTGATCGACATGCACACGATCAAGCCGTTCGACCGCGAGGCCGTCGCCGCAGCGGCTGGCCAATGCCCCGTACTGCTCACCGTCGAGGAACACAACGTGATCGGCGGCCTGGGCTCAGCTGTGGCCGAGGTAATTGCCGAAAGCCCTGGGGGCGCGCGGCTGGTGCGCCACGGAATCGCCGACGAGTACTGCCCCGTCGGACCTCCTACCCATCTCTACCGGCACTTCCAGCTCGATGCTGCCGGCATCGCAGCAGTTGCCCGAGAGGCGGTCCGGTGATCTCTGGCGGCAACCACACCCCCGTCGTCGGTGTCGTGCCATCCCGAGGGCCAGCTGCGACCGGCGCACCGAGCACTGCGGATGAGGTGACGTCGCTGCACGACGGCATCTTTGCACGGCTGCGCCGGCAGGGCGTCCGGGACGATACGAACGCCTCCGGCATGAGCGAGCTGTTTGCGGTCAGGGATCCAGCGACGGGGAGTGTGATCGCGCACGTCCGCGACGCAAGCATCGATGAGGCGAATACCGCTGCCACCAATGCCGCGGCGGCGCTCGCTTCCTGGCGCACCACCCCGGCACGCGCCCGCTCCGAGGTTCTCAGGCGCGCGTTCGATCTCATGACCGAACGGTCTGACGAAATCGCCGCGCTGATTTGTGCGGAGAATGGCAAGTCAGCAGCGGACGGGCGATCCGAAGCAACCTATGCAGCAGAGTTCTTCCGCTGGTACGCCGAGGAAGGCGTACGCACCGAGGGTGCCTTCGGACCGTCACCTGCCGGCGCTACCCGCACGGTCATCACCCATCGCCCCGTTGGTGTCGCCGCGCTGATTACGCCGTGGAACTTCCCAGCGGCCATGGTCACTCGGAAGCTGGGGCCCGCGCTCGCAGCGGGATGCACGGTCGTCGTCAAGCCGGCATCGGAGACACCGCTGACCGCGCTGTACATAGCCGATCTCCTGAGCGAAGCAGGTGTACCCGACGGGGTTGTCAACGTCGTTACAACAAGTTCATCCTCCACCGTGGTGGGAACTTGGATGCAGGATCGGCGGATTCGCAAGATCTCCTTCACCGGGTCCACCCCGGTCGGACGGTTGCTGCTCCACCAGGCAGCCGACCGGGTCGTCAACGCCTCGATGGAGCTGGGAGGTAGCGCCCCGTTCATCGTGACCGACGGCGCTGACCTCAACGCAGCCGTGCTCGGGGCGATGACGGCCAAGTTCCGCAACGGCGGTCAGGCCTGCACGGCTGCGAACGCCTTCTACGTGCACGAGGAAGAGGCGGACGCGTTCACTGCGAAGCTGATCTCTGCGGTGCGTGATCTGCGAATCGGACCGGCTGCCGATTCAACCAATGACATCGGACCGATGATCACAGCCCAGGCCGCTTCCGAGATGCGCGACCTCGTCAACAAGGCCACGTCCGGGGGAGCACGCATCGCCTTCCAAGCCGAGCTGCGAGCCGGGCTGGGCCCTGCCTTCTTCCCACCCACGGTTCTCACTGATCTCCAGCCGACCTCCGAGGTGGCCTCCGAAGAGATCTTCGGCCCGATCGCCCCAATCGTCACGTGGACAAACGAGCAAGAACTTATTGACACGATCAACGCCAGCGAGTACGGGCTGAGCTCCTACGTCTACGCTTCCGATCTCGGCCGTGCAATGCGGATCGGCGAAGCCCTCGACACCGGCATGGTCGGCGTTCACCGGGGCCTCGTGTCGGATCCCTCCACACCGTTCGGCGGCACCAAGCAGAGCGGCCTCGGCCGGGAGGGCGCCCGCGAAGGAATCCGGGAATTCCAGGAGACCAAGTACATGAGCGTCGCCTGGGAATGACGACCTTCTCAACCAGTTCCGATCAGAACAATGAGGTGCACATGACAGACTGCGCTTCACGGGCTCCTGCTGCGCCCTCCACATCGTGCAGCGACGAGGATTTGGCCGGACGCGCACGCCGAGCACGGCTCTTGGTCCTGCAGACCGTCGCCGCTAGCCGAGGAGATTTTATTCCGCGATTCCCATCTGGAGGGTTCTGTCAGGGTGCGCTGCGGCGAAAGCACGGCCCGTCGCCTGATCGGATCCACGACCGCGTCCTCGCCGTGGCTTCCTCACTGCAGGCACACGCAGAGTAAACGACGCTGCAGCTCGGTTCTCCCGCTTCCGCCAAGACAGTGACGGTGGCTCGCATTGCGATCGTCGGCGTGTGCAGACCCGTGCCCGGGTGGGCGCCCACCCGGGCACGGGTCTGCACCACCACCCGGTCTGTGGCACGTGGTCGAGCAGGCCGAAGGTTCCGACCTTTGAACAGGTCCACTGATTCAACCACCGCCGACTGCACTCCTGGCCGCGGACTTGTCCGGTCGAGCTGGAGACGGGCTACCGCCGTCAAAACTTCGGCCAGCCTACCGTGAGTCGGCAAGTACACGTCGGTCAACCGCGCCCGGGACGATTCTTAGTTGGCTGCGAAGAAGTCGATGACACGAGCGTTGACCACCTCGGGAGCCTCCAGGAGAGGACTGTGCCCGATTCGATCCATCATCCACAGCTCAGAGTTCGGGAGACCGTCTGCCAGTTCGTGGGCCCATTCCGGCGGACGGCAGATGCACTCCTCGCCCGAGATCACGAGCGTGGGCGCCGTGATGTCCTCCAGCAGGGGAAGGGCGCTGCGACGTCGGATCACGCCGGCCATCGCGGGCTTCAGGGACTTTGGCAAGGCCGCGATTCGCTCGTTCCACAGCTTAACGACGTCCTTGCGGGCAGGGTCGTTGAGTGTCGTCTCGCCGAACATGATCCGCATTGTGGAGGTGAGCACATCGTCGACAAATCCACGCTCCCCCACGTTTTCGACCCATTCGAGGAACTCATCCAGCTGTTCGGCCGGCTCGGCGCGGGCAGAGGAGCCGGTGATCACCATCGAACGGATCAGGTCAGGCCGATAGGCAGCGACGCGCACGCCGACATCGCCGCCCATTGACGATGCCAAGAAGTGCGCGCGCTCAATTCCCAGCGCATCGAGCACCGCGATCACGTCCCCCGCGACGCTCTCTACGCTGATGATGTCACGGATTCCGGCGCTGCTTCGTCCTTGGCCGCGGAAATCCGTTCTGATCACGCGGAACTTGCCCGCCGCCGCTCGCGTGAACTCGTCGAACTGGCGGTGGTCGAGGAAGAGGGAGTGCAGACACACCACGGGCGTGAGGTTGGCCTCCCCCGTGTCATCGACGAAGAGCTCCCCGCCGGCAAGGGTGAGTGTCGTACTGGTCATGAAACGATCCTTTGCCTCGTGCGACGGGATCAGGACCCGCGCGCAAGCGTGAACTCGCACACCAAGTTTCCAGAGATTGAATACAAAGTCCAGCATGGCTGGCATGATTTCGGTACTGTCCCGGAAGATACGAGATCTGCGGTTAAAGTCGGATCCAATTTGCGCGATGCTCCATGTGTCAGCGAACTACGCTTCAGACCATGAGGGGGCTCGAGGAGTCGGGCGAAAGCGCCCAGATGCCAGACGGCGCAGGAGAAACCCCACGCCGCCTGCCCTCACACGGCGTTGGGGAGGAAAACGCTCTCGGCGCCTACGTGCCGAGCTCTGCGTACTGTCCAGCGCTGCCAGAGCAACACGCCGACTCCGAGGAGCACCGGGCACGCCGCGTGACTAGACGACAACGGTCGCAGCAACACGCCGACAAACCTCGCGGGACGCGCCCCACACACGCCGACGCATACTCGCCCCACGAACACGGCACCGCCTGCTACAGTTTTGGTGTGATTTCCCCAAACACGGGAAATCGCAAGCACTTGCGGGATCGAGTCCTCGGACACAGAATTTCCTTACGGGTTTGAACTTGCGTGGCCTTCGGGGTTCGTGATGGCAACTGAGGCGGGACCGCGGTCCCGCCTCAGTTGCGTCTAGGAGCTGTTTAGGAATTGATCTTGGTGAGGTCGCGGAGCCAGATGTCGATGGTGGCGATCTGCACGGTGGCTTCGTAACGCACGGCGAGTTTGTCGTAGCGGCTGGCCACGGCGCGGTGGTGTTTGAGGCGGTTGATGCCGCATTCCACGGCGTGGCGCTGCCGATAGGCATCGGAGTCGAAGGCGGGTGGACGGCCTCCGGATGAACCGCGGGCACGACGGTGACCGGCTTGGTCTTTCGGGACCGGGATCGTTGCCATGATCCCGTGCTGACGCAGGTAGGAACGGTTCGCGCGGGAGGAGTAGGCCTTGTCGGCCAGCACCCGATCCGGGCGGGTGCGCGGGCGTCCGCGTCCGCCACGTGCGACCCGGATCGCCTCCAGTACGGCGGTCATCTGAGGGCTGTCGGCGCGTTGACCGGCGGTGATCAGTAGCGATAACGGCTTACGGCCTTGTTCGCAGGCCAGGTGGATCTTCGTAGTGAGCCCACCACGGGAGCGTCCCAGCGCGTGATCGGCCGGTTCGTCGCCGGGCGGTTCGACCTGCTCATCGGGCCGGCGGCGAGCTCCGGCGGCGTGCTGGTGGGCCCGGTTGATCGTGGAATCCACTGACACCTGCCAGTCGATCAGGCCCGCCTGTTCCGCCCACGCCCGCAGCGCCGAGAGAATCCAGGGCAACACGCCCTCACGCTGCCACCGGCGAAACAGCTGGTAGATCGACTGCCAATGCCCATAGCGTTCCGGCACGTCCCGCCACGGAGCACCGCCCCGCACCCGCCACCGGACCCCATTGAGTAACTGCCGACGTGTCCACTTCGGACGACGTCCCACCACAGGCTGAGGCGGCAACACACGCTGCAACGCCACCCACTGCCGATCCGTACGCGCGCCAACCGATACGCTTCCCACCGAGGTCTCCGGCTAGATGTCGATCTTCTTGGTCGTTGATCCATCTACCGGAGACCTCTCTACTTCCCGACAGCACCCCTCGTTCCTAAACAGCTCCTAGGCCAGCTTCCCGAAGCCGACCCGCCCGGCATCTCAGCAACGTCAGCGTTCCCCGCCGCACCCAACCGGCGCATCGATCAGCACCCGGGCAAGGACAGCTGCCTTCCGCCGGATTCCGGTGCTGCGGCGCCGCTTCAGGATCGAATCGGCGATCCGCTGCTGCTCCTGGAAGGAGTCACCCAGGATGAGCTCGGCAATGGCCTGGAATTCTTCAGCGTGGCGCGACCAATCAACGTCTCCGCTCAGGTGCTGTGCGCCATAGCCCGCGTCTGGCACCGCGCCGGAACGGTGTTCGACGCCGATACGCACGTGACATCCTAGTCCGCCACCGCAGCGAGCCAGGACGATATTCGCAGTCTGCGCCTGCTGGCGCACGAACTGCACTCGACACTGGCCCGCCTCGACGCGAACGCCCCCTGACCGGTTCTCTCGGCACGAGACCACGACCTTCCTAAGGGCGCGCTCGAAGTCCACCGTCCGGATGCGCTGCTACCTGACCTGAACCTGCGCCCTGCGCGGACAAGACTTGGTTCAGGGACACCTCGGGACACCAAAGAACACCCGCCCCTCATCACGAGCCATTCGCGTTTCCCCAGCTCATAAAGCTACTGAGCCCGTCCTCCGCGGTGTCCCGAAGAACGCCACCAACGGGACAGGTGGGACAGCAGAAAACCCAGCGGATTTACCCAGTCCTCGGCAACCGAAGCCGTGTGGTTAGTGCGCAACTCGCCCTCGGACACAGAATTACCCCACGGGTTTGACCTTGGGGATCCCGGACATCAGCTGGGGCGAGACCACGGTCTCGCCCCAGTCGCGTCTAGGGTGGGTTTCGCAGCTCATCTTCTACACCGTAAAGGCCAGCTGTGTCCCGCTGGGTGGCAGTGCTGTGGACGCCGTTTTCCGGCTGAAGCTCTTCGAGTGTCCAGTCCGGGCCGAGGTAGACGATCACTAAACCCGTTCGCGCGAAGATGATCGATCACCTCCTCGTCGCAGCCACCGGTGGGCTCGGGCAGCCGGGATAGCAGCCCGATCCTCTCGACTGCCATCTCAGATCCGAACCTGAGTTTTCGAACTGCTCGTCCTTGCCCAGCCGGTACCGCAGGCACGGTGAGTTGCCGGATCATTCCTGTGGGGCGGATCCGGTTCGGTGTTCGGCGAGCTGATCCTGCTTCGCCTTCTCGACGCCTGCGAGGACTTGTGGGGTGACGGTGCGCAGGAACGGCGGGATCGTGATCAGGACCGCGATGGCGAAGACGATGAAGGCAGCGCGCATGCCGAGGAACTCGGCCAGCAGTCCGACCGCACCGGCGCCGACGGGCATCGCACCCCAGCTGAACAGGCGGGCGACGGCGCTGTAGCGGCCCATCATCTCCGGATCGACGAGGTACTGGGCGATGGTGCGGGAGTTGACCGCCCACAGGGTTCCCCCCATCCCACCGAGGAAGGCACCCGCAGCCAGCGCCCAGAGCTCGGTGGTGAGCACGGGCGTGATGACCATGGCGAACGTGCCGATGAGGTCGGCGAACAGCGCCCACCGGCGGCCGATGAGGCGGTTCACTGTCGTCACGGTGAGCGCGCCGACGAGGCCACCGACCCCGAGCGCGCTCAGCAGCATCCCATACTCACGAGGGCCGAGGCCCAGCACTGTGGTGGCCATGAGAGGCATCAGCGCGAGCCAGGCGCCCCAGCAGGAGCACAGCACGGTCAGCACCAGGGCCATGAGCCGCAGCAGACGGCGCCTCCACAGGTAGCGCAGCCCCTCGCCGATCTGGCTGCTGACGCTCACCTCCAACTCACGTTGGCGCGGGACGCGGAAGCGACCGATGAGGAACACCAGCACCACAGTGGCCAGCACGTAGCTGACGGCGGTGGCACCGAGAGCGAAAGCGCTGCCGACCGCGACCAGCAGGCCTCCGACGAACGGTCCGCAGAACTCGTTGCACACCGTCTCGGCACCGGTGATCCAGGCATTCGCCTGCTCTCGCCAGCGCGGCCCCACCGCGGTCGGGGTCAGCGCCATCGCCGAGGTCAGAGCGATCACCTCGGCAACGCCCAGGACCGCCCCTCCGACCAGCAGCAAGGGCAGCGTCACCGCCTCCGAGTACCAGGCCGCCAGCAGCCCGGCCAGCGTCAGCAGCCGCAGACCGTTGGCCAGCCACAGCAGCAGACGACGGTCGAACCGGTCAACCAGCACGCCCACGTGGAGCGCGGTGAGCAGCCACGGCAGCGTCAGCGCAAGCGAGACGGCCGCGACCAGTGCCGGCGAGCGGGTCAACGTGGTCGCCAACAGCGGAAGAGCCATCTTCAGCACGCCGTCGGCGAGGTTGGTGATGGCGGTGAACACCACCAGCACCAGCGTGTTGTGCCCGCTGTGATCGCGTGGCGGTGCAGCAACGGGCGGCTCGGCGAGTCGGTCCGTCATGTCCCTACCTCCTTCTAACCAGCAAAAGCATTTAGACGGATAGTATCGAGGCCGCTTCGTTGCGGGTCCATCCCGCAAACGGGTAACCTCTTATCGGGGTGACTGGTTACCGCACGTCAACGAAGAGGTGAGTCGCCGTGGATCCGTCCCCGCACGCCGAGCTGATCATTGCGTTCGCGAACACGCTGGACATCGAGGACGACACCGACACGCTGCGGGAACCTGCAGGTCTCGCCGGCTGGCTGGTGGAACATGAGGTCACCGCCCGGACGCCTGCGGTGACCGATGCTGACCACGAACGATGTCTCCGGCTGCGCGCCGGCGTCCGCGAGCTGCTGGGCACCGAGCAGCAGCGTTCGCACGTGCTCGCCGACGCCGACGCCGTCCTGCTCGATCTCCCGCTGCTCGCATCGCTCACCCCGGACTCCGCACTCCAACCCGACCCGCACCTGCCGCTCACCTCGCGGGCGCTAGCGAGCTTGGCCGCGGCGTTGACCACCTTGCTGATCACCGGCGAGGTTGAGCGCATCAAGCGTTGCCCCGCCGAGGACTGCGGCTGGGTGTTCTGGGATTCGACCAAGAACCGAAGTCGCCGATGGTGTTCCATGCAGGTCTGCGGCAACCGCCAGAAGGCGCGCACCTTCGCCGCGCGCAATCGCTGATGACCACCGCAGTTCATGCGACCGTTCGATAGCAGCCTTGATGGAACACCAGCGGCCTGCGCTGCGCCTCGCCCATGCGGACCGCGGTCACTCGTGCCAAGAACAGCACGTGATCACCCGCTTGCTGCGCGGCCTCGACGTGGCATTCCATGCTCAGCAGGGCCGCATCGACCAGGACGTTGCCCGCCCCGTCGACCTCGTCGCCCAGCAAGGCCGCGGCGGAGTCGCCTCTCGGCCGGTCGCGGCTGGCGAACACCGCCGACAACTCCTGCTGATCCGCGCTCAACACGTTGATGGCGAAGGTCCTCGTCTCGTCGAGCCGGAACCGCATTCGCCCAGCCGCTCCGACCCCCACCTGCACCAGAACCGGCTCGAGCGAGACCGAGAGGATCGAATTGGCCGTGATCACCTCGGTGCGCGCTCCGCTGCCGCAGGTGATCAGCGTGACCCCGGTGGGGAACTGTCCCATGGCACGCCGGAACGTCGCGCTGTCGGGAGGCGTCCGATTCTCCTGAGTCATCGCGCTCACCGGTCCTCCACGGTATCGGCAAGAGCCTTGCGGTCGATCTTGCCGTTGGGGTTGAGCGGGAACAGCTCGAACGGAACCACCCTGCGCGGCACCATGTACGCAGGCAGCTGACGTCCGAGCGCCTCGACGAGTTCGTTCTCATCACGCGGTTCGCCGGTGTAGGCAGCAGCGAGTTCGGTTTCACCGTCGTGGCCGGTGATCGCGAGCACGACCGCGTCGGTGACCGCGGGCTGATCCCGTAGCGCGGCCTCGATCTCGCCGAGCTCCACCCGATAACCCCGGATCTTGACCTGGTGATCGAGCCGTCCCAGATGCACGATCTGTCCCTGCTCCACTGCCACCCGATCACCGGTGCGGTACCAATGCGCCTCGGTCACAGGCTCCTGCCCGTCGTAGACGGAGGCGAACTCACCGTCGAAAGACACGAAACGGCCCGTGTTGTTTGCGGCGTCGACGTATCCCGGGAACCGTTGCGGTCCGCGCAGGCACAGCTCGCCCACCTCGGCGGGTCTGCCGTCCTCATCGAGGACCAGGTGCTCGAGTTCGGGGTAGACGGTACCGATGGGGACCGTGCCGTTCGCGGGACGCGGCCAGTCGGCGGGATCGCTGGGCAGCCGGTACTCCGTGCAGGTCACCGTCATCTCGGTGGGCCCGTAGATATTCTCCATCATCGTGTTGGGGGCGGCTGCGCGCCAGGCCTGCGCCTGGTGCAGGGTCAGCGGCTCACCGCAGAACAGGCTCCAGCGCAGCGTCGGCATGCTCTCCTGCTTCAGCGCCCGCAGCCTGCTCGCCAGCGAGATCACCGACGGCACCGAGTTCCAGTGCGTGATCCGGTTGCGGTTGACGAAGCGAACGGGTGCGAGCAGGTCGGCGCGGGCAGGAACGACCAGTGTCGCGCCCGATCCCCACGCGGTGAACATGTCGTACACCGAGGGGTCGAAGGTGAGGTCGAAGGTCTGCGACAGCCTGTCGCCCGGTGCGACACCGTAGCGATCGATGACGTGGGCCAGGTACGCGCACACGTTGCGGTGCTGGAGCTGGACGCCTTTGGGCCGACCGGTCGAGCCCGAGGTGAACAGGATGTAGGCCAGGTCTTCGGGTTTCGCGGTCGACGCCGGCAGCGCGCCCGGCTTCGGCAGGGCATTGAGTTCGTCGTCGTCCAACCGCACAACGGGCATCGGGAATCGCGTCGGGAGGTCGGCGTGCACCAGCACGACGTCGAGCTCGGCTTGTTCGGCGATGGCGGTGTTGCGTGCCTCGGGGAAGGCGGGGTTGAGCGGGATGACGGTCGCTCCGAGCCGTTGCGCCGCGAGGTATCCCGCGTAGGCCACCACGGTGCGGGCTGCGAGCAGGCCGACGCGGGCGGGAACACTCCCGGTTCGCTCGACGAGAGCGGCGGCGATCGCTTCCGCGACGCTCTCCAGTTCGGCGTAGCTCAGGGAGGTGCCCGCGACCTCCAGCGCGGTGGCGGACGGATGGGTGGCGGCCGAGTCGGCGAACCACTCGTACAGTGTGGGCTTAGTTTCCATAGTGGTCATCCCTTCGGGAAGAGTTGTGGGTGCGACACGTGCAGTTCGTGCGTGACCTCCGCGAGATGTCCCAAAGTCTTCTCCAGCAGCGCCGGCCTGGGTCGTGATCGGCGCGCGGAGTCCAGCGCGAACCGCAGGGAACGGGGAAGCTCACCCCACGCATCCCAGGCGGGCCGCACTACTTCGCCGTCGATCAGTCCTGCGTGGACGAACGAGTTGAGCTGGAAGCGCTGGTGCCGAGCCGCGGCCCACAGATCTTCGACGTGCGCCGCGAGAGTGCTCACGCTGCCGACGATCCGTTCCGCGACCAGCCCCAAGGTCGAGTTGATGTCGACCCGCACACGAGGACTGGACGCACCAGCTGACGGTTGCTTGACCAACCACCGGTAGTGCTCCTCGTCCGGCACCGCGATCCGTTCACCCAGCGCGTAGGCATCGCGGTTGCGGGCGGTTCTCGCGAGCGCGCACACCGGTGTCAGGGCCGCCCGCAGCTCCTCATCGGTGATCCACTGCTCGTGCGGATGTTGCTCTCCGGTCGAGAACAGCGCCGAGAAGCGATCGACCACATGCCATCGGTCGCTGTCACGATCCGTGAGCAGCACCCAGTGCGGCGTCTCGGCGTCACCCGGCGCCCACGGCAGGAAGCGCGTGTTCGCCACGGCCAGGACACGGCCCTGCGCCTCCACTTCGTCGCGCAGCCCGGACACGCACTGCGCCCACCGGGCCGCACCGCGATAGCCGAGTTCCCGGTCGCCCGGATCGCGATCGACGCGCTCGTGGTGGGAGAAGATCAATTCCTCGGTCTCCCCCAGCTGCACTCGCAGGTCGATGGCCTCGGCGAGTCGGTTCGAAGCCGACGTGTCCTCCGCTTCCAGGTAGGTGAGCAAGTTCGACGTGTAGCAGCTCAGCTCCTGCTGCCCGCGCACGATCGCCGTCATAGTGCCTCCCCCTTCGGTGGCCCGAAGGCGCAGCTCAGCGGGACCTCGGAGCGCCCGCGCAGGCTCACCCAGCGATAGGCGCCCCACGTCCCGGTCTCGGTGTCCGGCGGAACGTCGATCGCCCAGGGCCGTCCGCCGATTCCCTCGCCAGTGGCTTTCACGCACGCTTCCTGCGCGGTCCACACCCACGCGAACTCCAGAGCGCGTTCCGACGGCGGCAGGTGGAGCACCTCGTCGGCGTAGGTGCGCAGGCAGCGCCGAACCAGGGCGCGTTCCACTTCCTCGGGCGCGCCTTGCACGTCCACTCCCACGTCCCGGCTGGTGGCGACGCAGGCCGCCACCAGCCCGTTGTCGTGCGAGATGCTCACACCCAACCCCGCCGCGCCGCCCAGGTACGGCTTCCCGTTGTCTGCGGCCATGACCTCCAGCCCGGCGGCGTGCGGGTGCAGTTCCCGCAGCATCAACCGCAGCACGGCTCTGCCTGCGAGGAATTCGCGGGAACGCCAAGCAGGCATTCCCCTGGTCAGCGCCAGATCCGCCGGATGCTGACTCGTGATGTCCTCGATGCGGCTCGTGCTCAGCCAGATGTCGTCGGCGACTTCGATCAGCTCCCGGTGCATGACCACCCACTCGGGTTCAGCTCGGCGAGCACCGTCATGGCGTCGTCGGCCACGGCGGCGCGGACGACCTCGGTCGTACCGCCCCCGATCCCGAAGATCGCGGCCTGCGCGCGCAACTTCTGCGCACCGCGCGCAGTGAATCCCTCCGCTCCTTGCAACTGGGCGCATTCGGCGAGCACCCGATCCACCGTCGTGCCCACCGCCGCTTTGAGCAGCGCGGCGGCCGACGTGTCGTGGTTGTTCGCGATGCGCTCGCTGAGATCCTTGACCAACGCGTCCAGCTGCCGCACCTCCACCAGGCAGCCGGCGAAGCGCTGGCGAACGCTGTCGATGTCCCACAACGTGCCCTGCTGGTGCGGACGAACCGACAGTCCGCGCAGCGTGTGGTCCAAGGTGCGGCGGCACAGCGCCAACGCCCACAGCGCACCGGCGAGCCGTTCGACGGCGATGTGCCGGGCGAAGCTGGCGAGCCCGCGACCCGGCCTGCCGATCACCCGGGCTCGCTCCAACCGCACCTGCTCGAACGCCACATCACCCACACCCGACCCGTGGAAGAGGTCAGATTCGGCCGACGACACGTGGACACCCGGAGCATCCGCGGGCACCAGAACCCAGGTGAAGTTCGTGAAGTGCCTGCCCTGACGGTGACGGGCGAGCACCAGGAACTCGTTCGCCGTGGTGGCGTTGGTGATCCAGCGCTTGGCGCCGGTGAGCACGACATCGTGCTCACCGAGCCGGACCTCGGTTTCCAACGCGGTCAGATCCGAGCCCGGTCCGACGTCGGTGGCAGCCAGCCCGAGCGACACCTCGCCGCGCAGCGCGGAGTGCAGAATTCGGGCCGAGGCGGCCGTGTCCCCCGCGAGCAACGGCAACGCGGTGGCGGTCTGCACGCACAGGGCGAGGGTGGTGCCCACCGGAAACCTGCAGTCCACCGCGGTCAGCAGCCGCGCCAGCCGCTCAGGCAGCACCCCATCGGCCGGCGAGCCGTGCCGGTAGACCTGTTCGATCAGCCCGGCTCTGCCGAGCGCCAGCCAGATCTCGGTCGCCGGAGCCGACGCGTCGAGTTCCCCCAGGACCTTCTCCAGTACGTCGAAATCCGGGATTCCGACGAGCGGTTCCAGCAAGGACGTCTCAGACAAGATGCACCTCCGGATCCATCAGCGCCAACCGCCCGCCCGCGAGGTGCAACCGGTCGTTGCTGAAATTCAGCGCCGCCGACCGCAGATCGCGCAGCGCGAGTTCGAGCCTGGTCGGTGAGTTCTTCATATAGCCGTGCCGCAACCCCACGGCGGCGACGAGATCTTCGACCGCGGCGTGGCATTCGTCGGCTGCGGTGATCTTCAGCGCGTTGAGCAGAAGCTGGTGGCGCGGAGTCGACAGATCCCGTCCCGTACGCACCAACTCCTCGGTGCGCCACAGCATCGCGTTGACCGAATCCAGCCGTCGGCGCGCCTGGGACAGCCGGGTGAGCAGGAGTTCGGACTTGGTATCGAACTTCTTGCGCCCATCTTCGCTGCGCACCAGGCGCAGCACCCGTGAGAGGGCACCTGCGGCGGTGCCCAGCCAGGCCGCCGACCATCCCAGGTGCGCCATCGGCGCGAAAACCGCACCAGAGATATCGGCGAAGCCTCCCCGCTGCCCGATGATCTGGTGCGCCGGCACGCGGCCCGTCAGCTGCAGCGCGATACTGTGGCTGGCGCGCATCCCCATCGGCTGCCAATCCCCCGATCCGCTCGCGACGAGCTGATCGCGATGGGCGTAGACCAGCGATACCTGGTTCGGCGAAACGTCTTCCGCGGCACGCATGGTGATCAGGAACCCGTCGGCATGAGCGCCTCCGGTGACGATCGGCGCGAACCGGTCGATGTCCAGGTTCCGCTCGTCGCCGCCGAGGGCCGACTCCGCGTTGAGCAGGTGACCGCCGGTACCGACCTCGGTGGTCACCGACGCGAGGTACTCCTCACCTCGTCCGATCCGGCCCAGCAGCTCCTCCCGCACCGGCTCCCGGGCGTAGTCGACGACAGCGGCCACCTGTTGGCAATGCATCGTGAAGATCATCGCCAGCGACATGTCCGCGCGCCCGAGCCGGATTCCCACCCGGAGAACGTCCGCGATGTCGCCGCCCAGCCCTCCGTGCTCGACGGGCACGAGCAAGCCCAGCAGACGGGTGCGGCGCAATTCCTCCAGCGCCGCTACGGGAAACCGCGCCTCGTGATCGGTTTCGGCCACGTACCGCTCGGCCACCGTGGCGACATCGTCGGCCAGCTCATCAACGTCGAGACGAAGCTCGACCGGCGCGGTCATGCCGCGGCCTCCTGCACCTGCGCGGCCACCACGCGCCACAGACTGCCCGCCGTGGCGAAGGTGTCGTCGTTGAGCTCGTCATCGGGCAGCGCGATGCCGTAGCAGTCCTCAATGGCGAATAACAGCTCGATGGCCTGCATCGAATCCAGGCCCCACTCGCGCAGGTCGGAATCCTCCGTGATCTCGCGGTCGCCCGCGAACTTCAGGAACGGCGTCAGCAGCGTGATGAATCGGGATTCCATCGTGATCAGACCTCCAAATGTGTTCGGCTCAGTTCCAGACGAGAAGACTGTGGCGGACGGTTCGGCTCGTCGCTGTCGACGATCACTTCCCAAGGCATCGGATGGCCTAGGAACGCCAGCAGGCTGGCGTAGAGCCCGTAGGCCCCGACGTTCGGAACCGTCAGCACTTGCCCGGGTTTCACCTCGGGAATGACTGCGTTGCGCGCCCACATGTCCAGCGGGGTGCACAGCGGCCCGGTCAGCATCGCGGTCATCCCGGGGCCTTCTCCGGATCCGGCCACCCCGGGCAGCAGCGGCGGCACACGCCGCAGCCCGGCCATGCCGCCGAGGTGGTTGATCCCGGACTCCAGCACGACGACGTCGCGACCGTGCGACTGCTTGACGTCGAGCACCCGGGTTACCAGCGCGCCTGCAGTCCCCACGAGATACCGACCCGACTCGAAGCAGACCCGCGGAGCGGGGTCGGGGAGCTCTTCGTCGAGCAGCACGTCCAGCTCGTCACGCAGGCCCTCCAGTGAGATGCGCTCGCCCGGTTTGGCGAACGGAGCTCCGAAACCGCCGCCGAGGTCGAGCACGTCGATGTCCGCGCCACAACGCCCGAGCGCGGCCACGAGCCGGACCGCCGTGCGCACCGAGTGCCGGAATTGCGCGACGAGATCGTCGACACTGGTCAGGTTGGTTCCCATGTAAAGGTGTAGGCCGTGCACTCGTGCGTTCGGCCGGCCTGCGAATCGGGCGGGTTCAGCCAGCACCTGATCGAGGTCCGCGCCGAACTGGGACGCGACGCCGGTCATCGCCAAGCCCTGTCCCGACGTCGGCTGGTCGTCGTTGATCCGCACCAGGCAACCGACCTCGATTCCCTGCTCGGCGGCGATCGAATCCAGCTGGTCGAGAGCCGACACTGAATCCACCGAGAATTCCCTGACTCCCAGTCGAATCGCCCGCGCGATCTCGGTGTCGCGCTTGCCCGGCCCGGTGTAGAGGACCTCCGACGCCGACCAACCCGCGGCCAGCGACGCGTCCAGCTCGCCCTCCGAGCACACCTCGGGCAGCGCCCCGCTCCGGCGCAGCTCACCAAGGACCGCCGGGTGCGGGTTGGCCTTCAGCGAGTAGTACAGCGCGGCGCGCTCGGGCAGGGCCGCGCGCAGGTGGGTGTGGTTCTCGCGCACGATGGCCAGGTCGTAGACGTAAGCGGGAGTGGCGGCCGAACCGAGTTGATCGACCACGTTCTCGTACCAGAGCGCGGACTCAGTCATGGTCGGCCTCCACCCTGGCGGCCATGATCTTGCGGTCGACCTTTCCGTTGCCGGTCAGGGCGATTCGATCCACGACGAGACAGCGAGAAGGAATCTTGAACTCCTCGATCTCGGCACGCATCGCCTCCAACACCGCACCTGGTTCGAGGTCGGCGACGACCAGGAGAACAGCCCGGCGATCACCCTCCGGTGGGAGAACCGCGGCCGAACTCACGCCGTCGAGACGGCGGGCAGCCGCCTCCACTTCGGTCGCACTGACGCGGAAGCCGCGTTCCTTGTAGATGTCGTCACGGCGTCCTTCGAAGTACAGGTGGCCGTCCTCATCGACCCATCCGAAGTCACCGGTGCGCAGCTCCGGGAAGAGATCACCGCGCCGGGGGAATCGCCGGGACGACATCTCCGGTTGCCGCCAGTACCCGGACATGACGTTCGGTCCGCGCACGGCGATCTCCCCGACTTCGCCTGCGGGAAGCCGATTTCCGTCCTCGTCGACGGTGAAGACCTCGGTACCCGGCAGAGCACGCCCGCAGGTCCCCGGGCGGAGCAGGTCGGCATCCGGCTCAGCGATCGTCGCGCGCTTGCACTCGGTGAGTCCGAACATCAGCTGCACCCGGAGGTCGGGAAGGATCGCCCGCAAGGTCTGGATCACCTGGGCGGGCATCGCGGCACCTGTGTTGGTCATCAGCCGCAGCGCGGGCGTCCCGACCCCGCGCCGCGACAGCAGCCTGCCGAGCGCCTCCGCGACCGCGGGAACGGCCGGCAGGACTGTCGCACCGGACTCCACCAGGTTGGTGACCAACCCGGGCCCAACCTCCGCCGGACGTCCCAGCCACACGTGGGCGCCGGACGCGGCACCGAGGAAGAGCTGGTACATGCCGTAGTCGAACGACATCGGCAGCGGGCAGTAGACGACGTCGTCATACCGGTAGCCCAGCAGTGTCTGGATCGCACGGATTGCGAAGGTGACCTGCTGCTGCGTGCTCACCACCGCCTTCGGCGCGGAGGTGGTGCCCGAGGTGTAGATCAGGAACAACGGATCGACGGCGATGGGTTCCGGTCCCGTCGGCTCCGCCTCCCCGGTGCTTAGCTCCGCGAGCAGAGCTTCGCTGGTCAACACCGGAATCTCGCGGTCGCGAGCGGGCACCGGGTCGGTGTCAGCAATGACCAGAACCGGCTGACAATCGTCGAGAACGTGTTCGAGCGCGCGATCGTTGGTCTGCTCGTGCAGCACCGAGATGATCGCTCCGACCCGGGAGGCCGCGTAGATCAGCGCGGGGTGCACGACGCTAGAGGGCAGCAGCACCACGACTCGCTCACCGCGACCCACACCGCGGTCTTGGAGCAGCCAGGCGAAGCGAGCTGCCGCCGTGCTCAGCTCCCGGTACGTCCAGGTCGTGCCCGCGGCAGTCACAGCGGGGCGGCCCGGGTGTTCCCGGGCAGCGTCCTCCAGGAGGTGGTGTAAAAGTGTCATCTCGTCACTCCCTCCACGAGCACCGTGAACGGCCTGCTGACGCGGCAGAGGTCGTCCAGCCTGTGCAGGTTTTCCGGAATCAGGTCATCAGCGTCGATGTCAGCGCCCAGTTCGCTCTCCAGCCGTTCGACGATCTCCACCAGCCGGAACGAGCTGAATCGCGGCGAGGAACTGAACGGCATCCCGTCGAGCAGGTGCTGCGCGTCGACCTCCAGCACGGCGGCCACCTCGCTCGCCACCGCCTGCCGCCAGTAGTCGCCGTCCGCAGCGAACACCGTCCGGTCCGTGGCGAGCAGGCTCCGCATCCGCTCCAGAACGCCGCTCGGCTCCGGACGCCCTCGTGCCACCCGCCGTGCAGCGAGGTAGGTCTGCTCGACCAGCGCGTTCCAGCCCTGGAGGTGTTCGGCGACCGCGGCCGGCTCCGGCTCGCCGCGGTGTTCGCGGAAGGCTGCGTGCAGGGCGCGGGATCGCCGCAGCAGCCACGTCTCCAGCGTGAGCCGCTCCAGTGCCGCCACCCGATCCGCGTGGGTCTTGTAGGCCCGGAGGTACTGCGCGACATCGACGTCCGCGACGGTCGGCACCGGATCGGCGATCGGCACGGGGTCGAAGTGCAGCACGCGCGCGGGACCCGCCAAGCGCAACCCGGGGTGGTGCCACGTGCCAGGTGCGGCCGGACCCCACGGGGTGTCGTTGTCGTAGGCGTCGTGCACGGTGCCGTCGGGGCCGAGCAGGAAGCTGTGCTCCATGTGCCGCTGCCCGAAGTAGGGAACCCAGGGCAGTTCGAAGGCGTCCGCGACGACGTAGGCGACCTGGCCCGGCCGAACCCGCTCCGTCAGCGGTTCGTCGACGACGACCTCGTCGCCGCTGGGGTCGAGGCCGAGCAGCCGCCGGGCGTCGGCGAGATGCCGCTCCAGCTCGGGTTCGACGGTGGGCAGCTCGTCACCGCGCCACGACATCCTCAGTTCCGCACCCAGGTTGAGGTGGGCGCCCGGGCCATGGTGGTGATCGGCGAGCACCGCGAGGTTGGCTTGAACGCAGTCCAGGAGCTCGGAGCGAACCGTGGTCAGCGACAACATCACGCCCTCCCCGCACCGGAGAGCACGGACCCCGCGACCGAGTTCAGCCCGGACACCGCAGCGGACAACGCCGCCGGCTGCGGCGCCACGTCGTCGAGCTCGCCGTCGAGGAACTGCTGGTAGGCGGCCAGGTCCAGGTATCCGTGCCCGCTCGCGCAGACCACCACTCCGCGTTCCGCGCGCAGTCCCTCGGCACCGGTGGTCGCCAGCTTCGCCGCCGCCGCCAGCGCGTGCCCGGACTCCGGCGCGGGTAGAACCGCCTCGTGCACCGTCAGCAGCCGACCGGCTTCCAACGCCTCGACCTGACCGATGCCCATCGCCTCGACCTGGCCGGCGTGGCGCATCGCGGAGATGACCTTCGCCGCGGCGTGGAATCGCAGGCCCGCCGAGTGCGAGTCGGGAATCACGTAGTCGCTGCCGATGGTGTACATCGCTTCGAGCGGACCGGTGCCGGTGGCGTCGGTCTGGTCGTAGGCGTAGACCCCTCGCGTGAGCTTCGGGGTCGTGCTCGATTCGGCCGCGACCAGCATGGGGGGTCGTCCCCCGGTCGCAGCGGCCTCGGCGTGGAACGGCAGTGCGATCCCGCCGAAGTTGGATCCGGCTCCGACACAGCCGACCACCGCGTCGACGTCGGCGCCAAGCTCGCGCAGCTGCGATTGCGCCTCCTGCCCGATGACCGACTGGTGCAGGATGCTGTAGGTCTCGCCGCTGCCGATGCTGAACGCGGCCCCGTCGGTGTTGCGGGCGTACTCCACCGCTTCGCCGATGGCCAGCGACAGGCTGTTGCCGCGCGACCCGTCGTGGTCGCGCCCCACCGCGGTGAGGTCGCTGGGACTCGCGTGCACCTGAGCTCCGAGCATCCGCATCAGCACGCCTCGGTAGGGCTTGCGCCGCAGGCTGGAGTCGACCATGAACACCGTGCAGCGAAGTCCGAACAAGGCACACGCTGCGGCCAGCGCGGTCCCCCACTGGCCTGCTCCGGTGCCCGTGACCAGCTCGTCGACGCCGGCTCGTGAATAGTAGTAGGCCTGGGCGAGAGCGGTGTTGAGCTTGTGGCTGCCCGAGATGTTGCCGCCCTCGTACTTGACGTAGACCGGTACCCGAGCGCCGATGGCCCGCTCGAACCCGGTGGCGCGCCACAGCGGAGTGGGCCGGAACTTCCGGTAGGCTTCGGCGACCTGCTCGGGAATCGGCCAGTACTCCTTGCCCGGCATGCTCTGCCGCACCAGTTGGAGCGGGAGGTTCGCCTGGATCGCGGCGCCACCGGTTCCCTTCGGACTGCGGTCGGCAGGAAGCTCCTCGATGTGCGGGAGCACGCTTCGCCAGTGCGTCGGCAGCTCGCTCATCCCGCCACCCCCGCCGCTTCGATGACCACCGCGGTCAGGTCGTCGACGGTGCGGAACTGCCTGCCGACGAACATGTCGTCGGAGAGCTCTACGTCCAGCTCGTCTTCGAGGCGGACGAGCATCCCGACGAACCCCAGCGAGTTGACCGACAACCGTTCTCCGTTGAGCGGCTCGTCGTCGGCGATCTGGTCGGGCCGCAGCGACAGGCGCGACTCGGCGATCACTAGTCTCTTCACGGCGTCGATGACCGCAGCGCGGTCGAGTACAACTGTGGACATGAACCCTCCTGTGCCGAAACGGGTTTCACCTGACGGTGCTGCGCAGCGTGCCGTTCGCCTCTACCAGCCAGGTGTAGGTCAACAGCGACCGCAACGTCACCGGGCCGCGCACGTGCAACCGGCCGGTGCTGATGGACACCTCGGCTCCGAGCCCGAGAGTGGGTCCGTCGTGCAAGCGCAATGATCCGTTGACCACCAGGGCCGCGGCGTCGACGCGCTTGACGAACTCGCCGCTGACCTGCACATCCGAGGCGACGACGCCTTCGGTGTGCATCGAACCGAAGCGGCTGATGTGCTCAACCGCCTCATCGAGACCGTCGACCATGAGCACGCCGACGGCAGGCGCGAGGAATTCGCGGCCGAAGTCGTGCTCGGCGAGCCGCTCAATGCGCCACCGGTGCGGTTCGTCGGCGGTCGGCTCGTCGATACGGCCGTCGAGCTTGATCGTCACCTCGGCATCGGCGGCGGTGAGGGAGGCCACGAACTCCTGGGCCACGGCCCGGTCGACCAGAACGAGTTCGAGGGTGTTGCACGCGGTCGGTTCCGCCAGTTTGCTGTCGAGCGTCACCGCTGCGGCCAGCTCCAAGTCGGCGGAGCGGTGCACGTAGAGGTGGTTGACCCCGCCTCCGCTGGCGACGACGGGGATGGTGCTGCTGGTCCGGCAGTAGTCGATCAGCGAGGGGCTTCCGCGCGGGATCAGCACGTCGATGGCGTCACCGCGGCCGAGCAGCTCGCGAAGCACCTTGCGGCTGGGATCGTCCAGAACGCTCACCATGCCGGCCGGAAGACCCGACTCCACCAACGCCTTGGCCACCACTGCCGAAAGGGCCTGGTTGGTGCGCACGATCTCCTTTCCACCGCGCAGGATCACGGCGTTACCGGTGACCACCGGCAGCAGGGCTCCCTCGACGGTGACCGTCGGCCGCGCTTCGTAGACCATCAACGCCAGACCCAGCGGTTTCGGGATCTTGCGCCGGACGGCGGCGGTGTTGCCGACTCGGGTCTCGGGCTCGGGCGCGAGCACGTCGGGAAGTGACCGGGCGACCGCGCTGCTCAGCGCGGTCAGCTGCGCGAGGTGATCGTCTCGCAACCTGATTCGTTCCACTAGAACGGAGGGCAGTCCTCGTTCCTCCGCGCTGGCCACATCCTCGGCGTTGGCCCGCATGATCTGCGGCCACGCCTGTCGCAGTGCGTCGGTGAGTTCGTCGGGATAGCGGAAGTAGGCGTCATCGCCGACCGGAGGGGCGCTGGCGTAGGCCGCGCGGGAGGCGCGGAGCATATCTTCAGTCATGGTCTCCTACCACATGAATTGGCCGCCGTCGACGATCAGCTTCTGCCCCGTCAGGTAGCTGCTGTGCGCGCTGACCAGGAATTCCAGGGCGTCGGCGATGTCGTCGGGGGTACCGATACGTCGTTGCGGGATCTCGTCGAGCACTGCGACGCGCTGCTGCGGGTCGTCGAGCCGGAAACGCGTGATTAACTCCTCGGTCTCGGTCATGCCGGGGATCAGGCAGTTGACCCGGATGGTCGGGGCCAGTTCGGCGGCCAGGCACTTGGTCAGCTGCAGCAGGCCTGCCTTGCTCGCCGCGTAGTTCGCCCCGTTGATGCGAGGCCGGATTCCCGTCGTGGCGCCCACGTTGATCACCGTCCCGCCGGCTGCGGCGAGCATGGCCGGAGCGAACGCTTTGATCAGGTGGAACGGGCCGGAGAGGTTCGTGTCGACGACCCGCTGCCAGTCGGATTGGGTGAGTTCGAGGAACGGCCGGTCGATGTTGATGCCGGCGTTGTTCACCAGCACCGACGGCGGACCGAAGTCGGTGAGGACCCGTTCGGCGAACGCGGCGACGCCCTCCGGGTCGCTGACGTCGACCTGCACCGGCGTCACCCCTGCGGTGGCCACGGCATCGGCAGCGGTGCGGTTGCTCCGGTAGGCCGCCACCACCCGGTACCCGAGCTTGTCGAGCCGACCGCTCATGGCCGCGCCGATGCCCCGGGTACCCCCGGAGACGACCGCGATATCCGTCATTGCTCCTCCAGCGTGCGCAGGAATTCATCGAGATGCCGAACGACCGTCGGCAGGTTCGCGCCGTCGAGGACGTCGAAGTGTCCACAATCGACGTTCGCGTGATGCAGCGAATCGCTCATCCGCCGCCACCGCGCGGCGTGGACCTGGTTCTCGCGAGCGCACGAGATCAGCAGCGCGGGACCCGGGTACTCGTGCTCGACGTGGTAGGCGGTGGCCGCCGTGATGTGCGCGTCCGCCGTGGCGATGAGCCGTTCCTCCCCGCTCTCCCCCGCGATCGTGCGCCGGAGCGCGGCCCGGTCGAGAGGGCTGACGAACTCGGGCACTGCGGGACTGTCGATCATCACCACCGCGGGCTGATGACCGCTCTCGGCGTAGCGCAGCGCCAGTTCCCAGGCCAACGCTCCCCCGAGCGACCATCCGAGTAGCAGGCGTGGTGTGCCGATGTCGTGCAGAACCTCCCAGTACCGCTGGACCATCGCCGCCACGTCGTGATCCGGATCCTCACCAGGCATCAGACCGCTGGCGCGGATCCCGCACACCGGCCCTCGCCGAGCGAGGTGCGCCGCAACACCGAGGCAGGAACCGATGCCGCCACCGGCCGGCGGGAGTACCACCGACGGTGACCCGCCCCCGCGCTTGACCGGGATCAGCAGGGAGGAACGGGCGAGCGCGCCGCTCATCGCTCGGCCCCGAGTTCGCGCAGCGTCACTGCCATCGCCGCCACCGTCGGACGTTCGAAGAACTCCAGGATCGTCGGCTGCGCCCCGTACTCTTCGTGGACCTGCGCCAAGACGGTCAAGGTGTTCAAGGAGTGGGCTCCCAACTCCACCAACGACTCGTCCACCGCAGGCAGATCCCCGAGCAGTTCGGCCCAGGTGCGTTGCAACCACGCCTCAATGGAGTCGGCCGAGATCGAGGCCGCCGTTCGCGGACCTCGGCACTCGTCGAGCAGGTCCGCGGTGCTCACCAGCGCCGCACGATCAACCTTCCCGTTGCCGGTGGTCGGGATCGACTCCACCACGTGCACCGCGGCCGGCACCATGTAGTTCGGGAGCGCTTCGGCGAGAACGCGCCGCACGGCAACCGGATCCGGGCAGGTGCCGGACGCGGCTGTCACGAACAGCAGCAGCCGACGCGCGCTCGCTTCACCGGCCACCGCCGCGACCGCGAGCTGAACACCGGGCAGGCTCTGGGCCGCGACTTCGATCTCCCCGAGCTCCACCCGGAATCCGCGGATCTTGACCTGGTCGTCGTTGCGCCCGAGGAACACCAGCTGGCCCTCCGCCGACCACATCGCCTGATCACCGGTCCGGTATCGGCGCCCGTCGTGCGGCCGGTAGGGATCCGGCAGAAAGCGCTCCTGGGTGCGGTCGTGGTCGTTGATGTAGCCGATCGCCGGGCACCGACCGCCGAGCAGGAGCTCACCCATGACTCCCGGTGGCGCCAGGTGCCCCGTGCGGTCGACCACCTGCGCGCTCACGCCGCTGATCGGGCGGCCGATCGGCACGTGCGACTCCCAATTCCCGGTCTCGGTGGGCGAGAATGTCGTCACCGCATGCGTTTCGGTGGGCCCGTAGAGGTTGACCAGGTCGATGTGCGGCCGTTGTGCGAAGAAGGACCGGATCTCGTCGGTGGCCACCAGCTGCTCTCCGGAGACGCACAGCTTCCGCACGTTGCTGAGCGGTTCACCGGCTGCTTCGACCGCGTGCACGAAGGGAGCCAGGGCGGCCACCGGCAAGTACACGTGGCTCACCCGCTCGTCTCGAACATGAGTGACGAGTCGCGGGAAATCGCGCCGGTCGACGCCGTCACGCGCCACGACCGTCCCACCCGTGACCAGGGTCGGCACGATCTCCTGGAACGAGACGTCGAAACCGCTCGGCGCGTACTGCAAAAACCTCGTCGATGTGGTCATGTCGAGCGCCTGGATCTGCCAGGCCGTGAGATTCACCAGCGGCCCGTTGTGCATCAGCACGCCCTTGGGATTGCCCGTCGACCCCGAGGTGAACATGAGGTACACAGGGTCCTGCTCGCCGCGGGGGCCAGGATCGGGCGCCGATGCCCCCTGGCCATTTCCGCCGGGTGTGACGATGCGCGTTCCGGGAATCGGAGAGTGCGACACCGCGATCCGGCACTCCGCCTTGGCGAGCATGTATCCGAGTCGATCCTCGGGCAACGACGGGTCCAGCGGCAGGTACGCGGCGCGCAGTCGCAGAGCGGCGAGGATCGTCACGATCGTGTCCAGGAGGGTTTCCGTAGCAAGCCCCACCACCGCACCGGGAACGACACCGGCCTCGTTCAAGCGGCTCGCCATCGCGGCGGCTTCGGCATCGAGCTCCGCGTAGCAGGTCTTGCGCCCGCCCTCGTCCACGGCGACCTGATCAGCATTGCGCGAACATGCCTCGCGCAACCAGCTGTCGAGGTCCGCGGCAGCCGGACTCGGTCCTTCTACGGCCGCGGCCTGGTCGAGATCGGCATCCTCGAACAGCTCGTCCAGCACGACGTCGGTGTCCGCGGTCACGGCACTCAGGGCGGCGCGAAGGGAAGCCGCGATGCCGGCGACGACGGGCTTCGGGAGCAGCGCGACATCGTGCTCCAGTTCCAGCAACCACCCGTCGCGCGTCGGTGTCACGCCCAGCCACAGGTCGAATTTCGCCGTGCCGGTGCCGTGTTCACGCACCCCTCGAACCGGCGAGTCCGACTCCGCGCTCGTGGAATCCTGCATCGCGAGCATGCAGGAGAACAGCGGATTGCGGTTGCCCGACCGTTCCGGGGCGACGTCCCGGACGATGCGGGTGAACGGCACGGCGGCAGCGGCCTTGACCGCGGCGATGCGGGGAGCGACGTGCTCGCGCACGAACTGCGCGAAACCGCTGCGCCACGGGACGTCGATCGCGACGGGCAAGGTGTTGACGAAGAATCCGCACAACTCGAACGATCCGACCGTCCGGCGGGCCATGAGCGGGGCGCCGAAGACGGCAGAGTCCTGGCCTCCGTGTCGCGCGAGCACCGCGGCGTAGACCGCCGAGAAGAACGTGAACGCGGTGATCCCCAGCTTCCGGCAGGTCTCATCGATCATCTCGCTCTGCTGCGCCGAGAGCGCGATCGCGAGTCTGTCGCCGGCGAAGTCGGTCGCGGCGGGACGATTCGGCCGCGGGTGCAGCGTCGTCGGCGTCGTCCAGCGCAACGATTCGGCGAGACCACGCGTCAGGTCGTCGACCTCGGGGGCCTCCACCGCGCCGACCTGCGCCGCCAGCTCCCGGCGATACGCCCGTTCCCGCGGCGAGCGCAGTCCGTCGACATCGAGTTCGCCGGTCAACGCGCGGTTGAGGTCCTCCACCAATGGCCGCAAGGAGAACCCGTCGAACACGGTGTGGTGCACGACCAGCAGTAGGACGGCGCGGCTGCCGTCGGCGGCATGCAGGTGCACGGCGCGCAGCAGCGGCGGGCTCGCGAGGTCGAACGAGGTGTTCGCCAGCTCGTCGACCAAGAATCCGCGTTGGGGGTCGAAATTCTCTGCGGGAACCTGGGTCATCCGGAGCGGAGCCTGGTTCTCCGGCAAGTCGATCAGGGTCGAGTGGGGTGCGGGGTGATCGCGCAATCCGGTGCGGAGCGCGGGCTGCACGGCCATGACGCTGGCCAGCGCGGAACGCACCTGAGGCCCGCTGCACCCGGGATCCAGCTCGAGTTCGACCACGACGTTGTAGAGGTTGCCCGCTCGCACTGATCGGTGAACGACGAGCAGACCGAGCTGCGATTCGGTCAACGCGACCGAATCCGAGGCCGTCTGGTTCGGCGAGATCTGCGCGGCGGTCATCGGCTAGCTCCCGCAGGAATCAGGTCGCGCAGCCAGCGGCGGAACTGTCCGATCGTTTCGATCCCGCTCAGAGTTCCGGCATCGATCTCGAATTCCTCATCCGGCACCAATCCGACGATGATGCGCACAGCTGTCAACGAATCGATTCCCATCTCGGTCAAGGACGAATCGTCACTGAACGGCACCCGCACGAACTTCTGCAACTGCACATCGATTTCACTCGGGACAAGTTCCGTCATATCCATTCTCCCCAACAAACACAGTTCTCCACTGATGGGTTGGTGACTATTAATTTCTGGCGCTATGAGCACAGGACCGACGCCAGCACGGCCTGTAGCGAATCTGGGGCGGAAAGAAAGTCGTACTGATTCCCCGGGATCACATGCGCGGTGGTGAGGCCGAGGTCGCTCCAGCCCGCCATCGCCGCAGACGTCACCTCGTCGTCATCGGACCAGCTCACGGTGATCAGCCGAAGCAGTGACGGTTCAGGGGGCCGGGTTTGGTAGCCGGCGGCGGCCAGCACATCGGCCTGGTAGGACCGCACCTGGTTCTCCACCAAAGACGGAAGGGGATTACCTCCAATTTCCAAGATCACCCGGCACAGGATCTCTGCCAGGTCGGAGTCCGTGCGAGCACGTCGTGTCGATCGCGGCAACCCACGGGGAGCCGCTTGAGCAGACAGGAACACCCACGGCGACACCTGGTCGTCGGCACGCGACAAGGCCACCGCTGTGGCGTAGGCGAGCAGGGCGGATTCTCGATGCCCGAACACCGCTACCGATCGCTCCCAGTACTGTTCAATCCTGGAGGCGAGTTCCCCTGAGAGCACCCGGTATCGCTCGGTGCGTTCACATCGGTCGGTCGAGCTGTCCGGCAATTGGATCGGACAGATCTCCCACCCGCCGATTGCGCTCGGCCAGCGGCGGTAGGTTTCGGCACCGCATCCAGGGTGCGGAAACACGAACAGCAGCGGTCCGCCTCCAGGTTGAGGCTCCCGCAACAACCAGCGCGACCATCCGGATTCTCTCTGAAGCATCGCGCGCTCCTTCCGGACGGCACACCATTTGAGTCTTGAACGGCGGGCTCCGGACCGTTTCCGATGTTTGTGAACCGCCGTGCTCAAACAATGTCCACAAGGGCGCCATCAGTTCGCTATCACCACACCATCGCGGCCATCACCGGCGACGATAAGAACATGACAGCCGCGCAACGCTTGGCTGATAAGGGAGCTACCTAGATTGGCGACAGATCGAGTTTCCCGAGAACTAATCGGAAATCACGAAGTCACGTGCTGTGGAGGAGCTATCATGTCGTTCTGGAAGAAGATCGTCGTCACCGTCGCCCTGCTGTCCGCTGCCCCCATCGCCGGTGCCGTGGCAAGCGCAGCTGAGGCCCCGGTCGTCATCGCGACCGCCGACGACACTCCCTGGGGCTGACCTGATCTCCGCCTCAACGTAGGGGTGGTGCCGACCTGAACTCGGCACCACCCCTACGTGTTATCAACCAGGAATCAGCCCGCCATCGGAGAAGGGCTCGCTGAGCGAGCGCAGCTGCTGAGCAATGCTTTCCGCGAGTTGGCGCGCTTCGCGGGACGTGGCCTCTCCGATGAGTCCCAAAGCTTTGCGCCACAGAGATTCCGCGGTAGTACGCTGTCCGGTGCGCAACCGAACCTGCGCGAGCGCGTCGAGGGTGCGCGCGTGCCAGAGTTTGGCTCGCAAGTCTTCGAAGGAGTCCGATGCGCGTTGAAGGTATTCATCAGCGCTGTTGAGCTCGTGCCGTGCCAAGTACAACCATCCCAGCGCGAGCAGAACGCGTCCTTCGCCGAGATGCGCGGTGACCACCTCGCACAGCTGCAGGGCACGAACAAGCACCTTCTCGGCTTCCAGGAACATCTTCTGAGCGGTCCAGGTCATGCCGAGGCCGCTGAGCGCGAACACCTCGCCGACCTGGTCACCCATCGGCCGAACGAGCTCGAGCACCTGTCTGAACGAGCGCTCAGCGGCTTCAAACCGCTCCTGTCCCAGATAGAGTTCGCCGTACCGCTGCCAGGCTTGGGCTTCGACGCGCTCGTTGCCGGTGCTTCGGCATAATCGCATCGACTCCTCCAGGGCCTCGGTGGCTCGGTCGAAATTCTGCACGTCGGAGTACACTTGTGCGAGGTTGACCAGGGTGTGCGCTTCGGCCACGAGATCGTCGGCCTCGCGGAATCCGTCAATCGCCGAGGTGTACCGCTCCGCCGCCCTGTCGAAACGACCGGCCATTCGATCCACGAATGCCAGGTTCCGCAAGGCCAGAGCCCGCCCGTGGCGGTCTTCGAGCTCGGTGAACAAACGCAGGGCCTCTTCCAGGTAGGACACGCCGGACTCACCCCGCATGACCTGCCTCAACGACCCCAGAGAACATAAGATCGCGGCTTCACCACGCCGGTTTTCCCGCCGACGGACGACTTCCAGCGCCCACCGATGTGTTTCCTGCCAACGGTGCAGACGGCCGCGAGCTTCGAACAACGTGACCGTTGTCAACGCCAGGTCCCAGCACTGTTCGTCGGCATCGGATTCCGCCGCCTGCCGCACCGCCGCCACCAAACCGGCTTCTTCGATTTCCAACCAGCTCATGGGTTCGGTAAGCAGGAGTTCGACCTCACGCTCGGGCAATTCCCAGCGATACCCGTCGCCGTGCAGCACTGTGTAGTCGCCACCGTAGAGTCGACGGTGAGCTTCGCCGGCCAGGCTCAAGTATGCGCCTAAGAGCCGACGCAGCGCCGCATCACGCTCGGACTCGGGCTCGTCTTCAGTCAGCGCTTCCTGCGCGTAAATTCGGATAAGGTCGTGCCACCCGAAACGTTGGCCATGTGCGTCGGAAATATCGATCAGCCGAGCCTCGACGAGTTCCTCAAGCACATCGCTGGCATCGAACTGGTTGGTGTCGAGCAACGCCGCGGGCACCCAGACAGCAAAATCCGGTGCACGACACAAGCCCAGAAGCCGGAACAGCCGCTTAGCCGAGGCTGACAGCCCTTCGTAGGTGACCGATAAGGTCGATCGCACATGCAGGTTGCCGTATGCGATCTCGTCAAGTCTGCGTTGCTCGTCTTGTAAGCGGTCGACCATCGCCGAAAGCGGCCAGTGTGGTCGCGCCGCCAACCTCGCCCCGATGATCCGAATCGCCAATGGCCATCTACCGGACAACTGCGTCAACGCATCCAAGGACTCGGTCTCTGCGGAGGCCCGCTCATGACCAACCAACCGTGCGAGAAGATTCCTGGCGTGGTTATTCTCCAGGCTGTCCAGGTTGATCGTGACGGCTCCGGGCAGACCACCTAACGGGCGCCGACTGGTGACGATCACCGAGCAGCTGGAGCTGCCGGGCAGCAGCGGCAGCACCTGCTCCTCGCCGGCCGCATCGTCGAGCACGACGAGAATGCGACGCCCGCTCAGCCTGCTGCGATAGACTTCCTGGAGTTCGTCCGGATCCAACGGGATTTCCGACTCACGCATTCCCAGAGCTCGTAGCAAGCGTGCGAGCAGATCGACGGTCGCCACAGGTGCGCCGGCAGTGCCGTAAAGATTGATGAACAGCTGTCCGTCCGGATAGTGCTCCAACAACCGGTGGGCCACGTGTACCGCGAGGACGGTCTTGCCGATCCCGCCGCGCCCGGAGATCCGCACGATGCGCATCGTGTTCTCCGCCGCGGTACCGTTCAGCTCTTTCTCGGCAGCCGACACCACCAGGCCACGACCGGTAAAATCCCCAATAGACGCAGGTAGTTGCCGGGGAACCGCCACGGTTGCGACGTCAGACTTGATCTCCGGGCTCGAGACCTCGCCTAGGTTGAGCTCATCCGCACCGGAAAGGATTGACGATTCCAGCCGACGCAACGAGTCGCTGGGTTCGATCCCCAACTCATCGATGAGATCCCGGCGCGCCTCGCGGTACACCTCTAAGGCTTCAGCCTGCCTACCAGAGCGGTACAAGGCGACCATCAAGTACGCACGCAGCTGTTCCCGGAGCGGGTACTCGCCAACCAGTGCTACCAGTTCGCTGATCAATTCCCGGTGCTTCCCCACCGCAAGTTCGAGTTCGATGCAGTGCTCCGTGACGCTGATCTTCTTTTCCACCAAGGAATCAGCCAACAACCGCGCGCGCCCGGACGCACCTGGGAGAACAGGGCCACGCCACAGTCCAAGCGCACGCCGAAGAACCAACGCCGCTCTCAGATTGTCGCCACTCGCAGCGTGGTTCTCGCCCTCCCGGACGAACTCGTTGAACTGTGAAGCATCCACGAATTCCGGGTTGACCTGACAAACATAACCGCCACTCCGCGTAACGATCACCTGCTCGCCGAGGACTTCGACAAGCATCCTTCGCAACCGCGATACGCAGATTTGCACCTGCTCACGAGATGTCGACGGCGGCGACTCTCCCCAAACTGCGTCGATTAACTCTTCCACGGAAACGAACTCGTTCGCCCGCAGCAAAAGGAGCCCCATCGTCACGTGATGCCGGTACGCAGTCAGCCGACGAGCCGCCGAGCCTCGCCTAATCTCCACAGGGCCCAGCACGAGAAAGTCCGGGCGGCCATCTGGGTCTTTACCGTCGTCGCCCACGTTTCAAACGTCCCCCCAAGAACTCCCATCATGACGGCGCAGCCCCATCTTCCTAAAAACGCCGCGTCAGAAGTAGGGGCACACCTAGAACGCTATCCAAATTTGACTGGACCTCTATACGCTAAACGGACCAACTCGCTTTAAGGTCGACTTTCGCGTCCATGTCACCCAGATGGGCTACTATCACGCAACGTTCGACGGCACGACGCCCCTTGTCAACCCCAGAAACTAGACCAGTTAAGCTCTTTGATAACCAGCACATCGCAGCGGTGCCTCGCCGTAGAGTCGCTTCCACCCACTTACCAAAAAGGCCCGCCGACAAGGCTCACATGATCGACATATTAGAATCTTGATCTCCTGGGATTTCATGATGATCTCCGCGACGGTCGCACGGTCCCGTACGGGACCGCCCCTGGACGCTGTGCTGTGCCGGTGCGGTTCCACACTTCCCACCACCGTCGGCGTCATCCACTCCACGTCTAGGGCATTTCGCAGCTCGCCTGCCTGGCGCTCGCTCGGCAGTTCGGCAACGCCAGCAGTCCTGCGTTACCCGGCCGCAGCGTCGCTAACGCACCGGTAAGGCCAGCTGTGTCTCGCTGGATGGCACCGCTGTTGGCGCCGATTCCAGCTGGAGCTCTTCGAGTACCCAGTCCGAGCCGAGGTAGACGATCACCAACCCGTTCGCGCGAAGATAGTCGGCCACCTCCTCGTCGTCGGCGAGCTCGGGCAGTCGGGATCGCAAGCCGTCGAGAAGGTGTCCCTCCCGGACATAGACACTCTTCAGACCCGGTGTCTCGGCGCGTGCGCTGGTGCGGCCGTGCCGGCACCGGTAACCGGGCCGGTGATGTACCCAGTGCGAATCAAACCGCCGATCACACGCCCCACACACCACCAACCCGGCCAGCAGATACGTCCGGGTCCCGCCGTCCCGGGATTTACGCGCCGCCCGGATGCCCTGCACGGACCGAAATGTCGCCTCATCAACCAACGCGGCATGGGCGGGTGCATTCGACACCGCCCACTCCCCCGAGTCCGTACGACGACCCGTACCACCGGCACGACGCGCCGACCCAGGACTCCGGACCGTGCCGGTGCGATTCCACACCTGCCTGCCCGTGTAGCGCGGGTTTTCCAAGATCCCCGCCACCGTCGGCGTCCTCCACATCCGCCCCGAACGATGTCGATTCCGCCCCGGATCCGCACCCGACGGACACGGCACCCCACGATCATTGAGCTCCCGCGCGATCCCAGCAATGCTCCGCCCCGCCGCACGCTGCTCGAAAATCCACCGCACCCACGGGCCCGTCACCGGATCCGGCTCCAACTGATGCAACCGACGCCCCCACCGCGCATGCGCCTCAACGGGATGCGGACCCGCATCCACCAGCCGATACCCATACGGCGGCCTCCCACCCAAAAACCGCCCCTGCTCGCACGCCTGTGTGCGCATCGCGGCCAACACCCGATGCCGCGACCGCACCGCCTCACGCCGCGACTGCGACCCCAACAACACCATCAACGCCCGATGCTCCGGATCCCCCAGATCCACCGGCCCATCCGCCTCCGGCAACCACAACCCAACACCCCGCTCGCCCAATACCGACATAACCTCGCGGAACTGAGTCCCGCAAAACGCCCGCTCGTACTCCCCCACGATCACCGCATCAAAACCGCAATCCGAACGCCCGGCCGCAACCAACAACGCCGCGGCAGCCGGCCGCTTCCACCAGGACGACCGCCGTGAACAGCCCTCATCGAAATACTCCTCCACGATCACCCCACGCCCGGCGATCGTGGCCTCCGCGACCTCACGCTGCCACCCCCGCGACGTCTCCCCATGCTGAAACTCCCTGGTCGACATCCGACCGTAAAACGCAAACCGCACACCCACCCCACGCCGTCTCCGACGACCCGATACTTCAAATGACCCCGTCTCAGTCACAACGCACCTCACATCCAGAACGGGGCTGCTGAAGGGATGTGTGACACCTTTGATCGCTTGTTGAAGTGCAAGCTGGAA
>NZ_BAAGZP010000010.1:0-71638 GCF_054778355.1 Saccharopolyspora tripterygii
ACCACAACGACCCACCAAGCCGCCTGACCAACCGTCACAGAAACCTTCAGCAGCCCCTCGCGCGTGCTCCTGCGTTAGTACGGTCTCCGGTGGAGGTGGCGTTGTGGTCGAGGTTCGGGTAGCGCGGGTCGAGGAGCGGGAGGCTCTTCGGGAGCTCTTCGCGCGTGCGGGGGAAGGGGCGCCGAGCGAGTCGTTGTGGGGGCATTCGCCCTCCGAGGCCGCGATCTACCTGGATCCCTATCTCGAACAGGGAGTCCTGCTGGTGGCTTTCCAGGACGGGACGCCGGCCGGGTATCTGGCCGGATGTCTCGACGAGACCGAGTTCCCCGGGACCGCTGAGTTGATCTCCCGAGCGATCCGCGATCATCGCTTGCTGCTGCGTCCTGGTCCGTTGGCGTTCTTCGCGCGCAGCACGCTCGACGTGATCGGGGCTCGGATTCGCCGCGAGCCGACGTCGAAGCCCTTCGTCGATCCGCGTTGGCCCGCTCATCTGCACATCAACGTCGAGCCGCGAGCCCGTGGTACCGGTGCCGCTCAGGAGCTCATGCGGCAGTGGCAGGCGAAGGTGGCCGAGGCTGGGAAGCCGGGCTGCTACCTCGGAACCCAGGCCGAGAACGCCAGGGCCATCCGCTTCTTCGAGAAGTCGGGCTTCACCAAGCACGGCCCGACCCCGCTCATCCCCGGCTCCCGCTTCCGGGGAGCACGAGTCCGCCAGCAGGTCATGGTCTGGGACGCACCTCGCTGACGGATCTACTTCGAAGCGTTCTTGATACTGTTGGCCCTTGGATCTCGTCTTCCAGGTAGAAATTGATCACTCGTCTACCTGTCGCTTCATCTGTTTCCGCAGCTAGCCTTCCCGGGCTGGGCCCCTGCCGGGGAAGGTGCAAAGCCATGCCAGTCTCACCCATGCAGCGGTGTTGAAGGCCACGTTCAGTCGATATCCCTGCCTGAGCTGAGACATAGAGGGCAGACTTGCTCGCGCACTCGGAATGTGAGGAGGCAAGACGTATGGCTCGCGGTAGGCAGGATCCGGATGATTGGGATGTTGAATACGACCCGACCGCAGAGATGGATAACGCCTGGGGCGCAAAGGAGAGCGCGTCGGAATCGACACTGAAGGCGTCATCCGGCGAACCTCCGGTGACGGTAGAGGTCGACGACGCAGGATTTGTGACAAGTGCATCGCTTGCAGCTGACTGGAAGAAGTCCGTCGATCCTCGCACCCTTCACACTACGGTGCTTACCGCTGTGCAGACGGCGAGCATGCAGGTTCTCGTGAGTAAGGCGGAGCAAGTTGATTCGACTTCGACACCCGTTGATCTAACGGCAAGCGCTCCAGCAGACCTTCCCGACACTTCGCCGCTAAGTGCCGGCGACGTACAACGCTTGTTGGATGAGGTCTACGCTGACGTCGACCGGTTTACGGAGCAAGCCTCCAACCGTTTGAATAAGACCGTATCGGTGACCAGCTCAGGCGGGCACGTAACGGCGGCTGCAACCAAGGGACAGGTTCACGACCTGTCGATTGAACCGAGCTGGTCCTCGGCCGCTCGGAACGCGGAGATCGAGTCCGAGCTAAACGAGGTGTTCAGGCGACTCAGTGAGCAAGGATCACCCGGTGATCTTGCTGACGGACCGCAGAGTCGTGCGATCAGTGAGCTGAAAAGCCTTGTCAGCGACCCGCAGCTGTTCCTGCGAAGGATCGGCTTGCCGCCACAGCCCTAATCAATATCCAAGCCAGAATGCGAGGAAGATATGAGCCCCGGTGGTGGCGTCAATGTCGCGCTTGAAGCGCTAAATTCTGATGCGAAAACTTGGGAGAGTGCCGCACAAGGACTTTCCGAACCAATGGAAGCTCTGGGGTCGCTTGATGTCGAGCTCGCTGATGTGTCTATTTTCGCGCAGTGGGCAGGTCTTGATAACAGCTTCAACCAAGCTACTTCGGCTTTGGAGGAAGTGATTAAGAAGGCATCTGAGTATTTTCAGAAGATTAGCTCGGACCTTGGCGAAGCTGCGAAGCAGTATCAAGCGGATGACGAACGAGGAATGCACGAAGTGCAAGGTGCTTACCGGATGCAGGGGGATCTTTACGGTGGCTGATACCACGGTTGCTGAGATTAATAGCAAGATTAAAGAAGTCGAAAAGAAGATCCAGGAATTTTTTGATCAGGTAAACGAGTCTCTGAGTTGGGTTCCCAGTGCTCTTGAGTGGGTCATCAAGGCGGTTGAGGACGCGTTGAAGATCTTCAACGAGAAGCTGCAAGAATTTTGGGCCGAGGTACGGAAGTTTTTTGAATGGATGGGTGATGTTCCCTCACTGAGGATTAAGGCTGATCTGTGGGAGAACAAAGTTGCTCGGCCGCTTGGTGACGTTGCGGGAGACATAGCCTTGAACAAGCTACGTGCTCCCATTGAGTGGCAGGGACGCGCGGCTGAAGCATATAAAGGCGTTGTCCCTTCCCAAGCGGACGGCTTGAACGGATTGAAGACGCTTGCTCGGCAGGTGCAAAGCTCCTTGGACAGTCTGGCAGGTGCGCTGACTGCGTTTTATGTTGCGATCGGAGTTGCTCTCGCCACCTTCATCGTGGGCCTTGTCGGCGCTGTTGCCGCATGTGCCACTGTTGTGGGCACGCCTATCGGTGCCGGTGAGATAGCTGGCGTAGTTGGTGTGGTCATGGGCTTGATTACCGCCGCGACTACTGCGGTCGTTGCCTTTGCCAATTCGCTTTCTACCGAGCAGACAGCGTTGACGCAAAAGATTCACGATGTGGGAAATTCCTGGTCAAAGTCGGCTTTGGGTGATCTTTCTGATGGTAGTGTCAGTGACGGCGATGGTTCCGATTGGAGGGTGAACGAATGAATAATATGCCGCCTTCGCCGCAAGGGGGTTCTGCTGCAATGGATTCTGACTTCGTTCCGATTCCTGTCGGGTTCGCTGGGAGAGTTCGGAACGTTACCAGGGCGATGGGTATCGTGTCGGTCGTAATCTCCGGCGTGGTGATGATTGGCATTGCGGTAAGTGGCTTCATGTTGCTTGCGCAATTTCCAGCGGCTGCGATCTTCGCGGTGATCCTCGGCTGGCTTGCGGGCGCTTTCGCTCTATCCTCGGCGCTCGCGTTGGCTACGAGTGCAGCGTGTGTCAACACCGGTTCATTTAACAAGAGGTATGCGAGACGTTCCCGGCGTACGCTCGCGATTTTGGTGTTTGGGGCTGCGATGCCAACGGTTATTGCTGTGGTAGCACTCGCAGCGAGCGCGAGCTCGGCAAGCGAGTTTCCAGTTGCCGCAGGGGTTTGTCTGTCCCTTTTGTGGATCCCGTTCGCGCTATCGGTGATCAATATGGTCGTGGGATTGAGCGTGTTGGATCCGGGCAAGGCGATACGTGTGGCTTACGGATCTGCGTAGTAACAAGTCAACTAGAGGAACCTCTAGACATCAGCTGCCAATCACAGAGCTCCGCCCCGGTCGATTCCCGCGCCAATGCACCGGAGAGGCGAAGGGCCGCACGGCTAGACTTGTGCGATGGGGAGCGCGTTTTCACATGGGAGCTCGTGGACGATGACGGGTGCGCTGTGCTGCGGCACCGTCACAGCGTAGACAACTGCGCAGGCGTTCTGACTGGGCTTCGAAGTCGCTACCAGTCGAAGTGCTCTGGGTGCTGTTGGGCTTCGAAGCGCAGTCGGCTGAGTTCGTCGGCGAACAGTTTGGTGTGGCCGCAGCCCAGGCACACGACGGCGCTGAGGGTGGAGAGCGGATTGGCCCACAGCCGCTTCCGATACGGGTGAACGCCGGTCTTGTACTGACTGGTCATGCGCATGCCACCGACGAAGGTGCCTCCGTAGAGCGCACAGCTGGGGTATCGCGATTGTGGGGGAGTCATGGCTCTGTCTCTATCAGATTTGGCCCGAGCATTTGGCCGTGCTGACTCGCGCTGCAAGGGTCTCGGTAGTGAACGAAGCCCTTTGATGCTCGAGCAGGTCGCCGGCGATTTCGGTGTTCATCCGATGACCTTGCAGACGTGATTGCGCCAGGCCGATGTGGAAGACGGTGCCAAGCCGGGCGTCACTTTGGATGCGGTATCCCAGCTGCGACCCCTGCGTGATGGCGGAGCAGGTCGGCCGGGTGACCGTGCTGAACCTTCCCGACGAGCCCGCGGCGGGGTAGTAGTTCGCGAGCAACTCTCCCTCACTCACTCACGAGGACCGTGGCCCGGTCTGCGGGACCATCTAGCAGTCGTTGGGGTAAGCGGGATCGTCCGGGCATGCGGATTCATCGAGTCTCTTGTACGGGTCCGCTTCCGGGTTGGTGTACAGGCTGCCGGGACCATCGTCGTACGGGGTGTCGGCGCTCGAGCAGCCGTCGTCGATGGTGAGCGCACCGGACTGGCACTGGTCGGTGAACCCCTGCTGAGTCTCACCAGACGTATAGCCCTCCGGTTCGTACGGGATCGGCTCGCCGTTGGAAAACGTCCCGGTGCCCCCGAATTCCTCGGACTCCTCTGAATCGGGGATCAGGCCGCACTGAGCCTTCGTCTTCTCGTCCATCTCGGTTGGATCCAGGACGCAGTTGTCCTGTGGCTCCTCCGCAGCCGGGGCTGGTGGTGGCGCAGGCGGAGGCGGCGCGGGCACGTACACGGTTTTCGGCGGTGGGGCGTGAGGGGTTTCTGCTGCGACGCAGCCCCCTGCGAGGGCGAGCGTGCCTAGAACGACCCCGGAAAGAAGCGCGGTTCTCATTGGTCCCCCAGAGGGTCTTAACCTCGCATCCAGTGAACGCGCAACGGGCAGCTAGTCCACGGGTCGAAAGTCCCTACTTCGACCTGGTTCGGACCTTGTCCAGCAGATGCGGAGGGGCGTTCTCCCGCAACGCGAACCTCGATCGAGCTGCACCGATGCTATGGGGCAACGTTTCATGACCATCGGGACTGGGTGGCTGCGAAGGTTTCTGGCCTCAATCCCAGGAATCGAGCTGGCGCTGACTCATCGTTTACAGCGGTGAAGTCCTTTCTTCCCTACCGCTTCCGGTGTTGGTCGGGGGCATCGCGCAGGCCACGATGGCGTGGATCCAGCGCGCTTGACTCGGCAAGGAGGATTGCCAGCGTTCCTTTTTGATGGGTTGATCTTCAGTGAAGCCCTGTGCCTGGTCGTCGATGGCGACTCAGCCGCTGCCGCTGCAGGTGAGTTCGCACCCGATTGTGTCGTCACCTGGAGTGATTGCTGAAACTGTTGGGTTCGCCTCGTTGTACCTGGTGGCTGAATCAATCCCGTTCCTCTTACGTGCCCGTTTGGCAAGCGCCGATCGTGATCGCGTTGCCGATGGAACGGGAGGACGGATGAGTGGTCGCGTGGGTGTGCCGGTGCGGGTGCGGCGGGTTTCCAGCGAGCTGCGGGAGCTCCGGCTGCGCAGCGGCCTCGGGGCCGAGGAGGTCGCCGGGGCTCTGGGGATGTCGATGAGCAAGCTGTCTCGGATGGAATCCGGGCAGCGCGGGCTCCAGGCCGACGACGTGTCGGCGCTGCTCGGGCTCTACCGCGTCCCAGCGCAGCGGCGGGAAGAGCTGCTGGACCTGGTCCGGAACGCCGCGATGCCTAACTGGTGGCAAGTGCAGGAGGGGCGGGTGCCTGCATTGTGGGAGGAGGCAATTCGCTTTGAACGAGAAGCGGTCGCCATCCTCAACTACGAGACTGTGCTGATCCCTGGCCTCTTGCAGACCGCCAGGTACGCCGCCGCATTGGTGAGCGGGATTGATCCAGATCTGAACATCGCTGAGGTCGAGACGCTGGTGTCATCGCGACTGAGTCGTCAGACGGTCTTGAACAGGGCGAAGGCTCCGCGGTTCGAGGCATTGATCGAGCAAGCCACGCTTGAACGTCCGATTGGCGACGCGGCCGTGATGTACCAGCAGATACGACACCTCGTATCCGCAGCTAGGCAGGACAACATCACGGTTCGCGTCGTTCCTACCGGGCTCGGAGCTCATCCGGGCTTGGCAGGCCCCTTCGTGATCTTCGACTTCGACAGCCATCCCAGCCTCGTCTGCATGGAGAACCGCGGTAGTAGTGCGTTCCTGGAGGAGGCCCAGTACGTAGCGGT
This sequence comes from Saccharopolyspora tripterygii, assembly GCF_054778355.1. NCBI lineage: Bacteria > Bacillati > Actinomycetota > Actinomycetes > Pseudonocardiales > Pseudonocardiaceae > Saccharopolyspora > Saccharopolyspora tripterygii. Next base: position 6,088 of record NZ_BAAGZP010000010.1, read on the forward strand.
GGCGCGAGAAGCCCTTCGGCGGTTGCACGAGGTCGCGCTGCCTGAGCAGGATTCGATTGACCTGATGACGGACATCGCGGACAGGCTGGTTTGAACGGCGAGGAGCGAATCGGTGGCTACGGAAGAATCTCAAACGCTTCAGTGGCGGAAGAGCTCTTGGAGCGCCAATGATGTGAACTGTGTGGAGGTCGCCTTCTCAGGCGGCGATGTGTACACCCGCGACTCGAAGAATCCTGCTGGTCAGCACCTCAGGTTCGGTCAGCGGGCTTGGTCGGCCTTCGTGCGCGGCGCTCGGGACGGCCACTTCGGAGTAAGGGAGACCCCTCGCTGCTGAGGGGTTCGATAGGGGGTCTTAGGGGCTTCGGCACAAGATCAAGTGTTTGGGAAGCCCTGGTAGTCCATCTGAGATCCATTTCACTCGGTTGCCGGTTCCTGTTTTGACCAACTTCGCTACACGCGCGCAGGCCCGTGCGCTAACGTTTGCCACGCTGGCAAGTGGATGTCCGTCGCCCTCATCGCGGCGGCGCATGGACAAGGGGAGTTCGGCGTGAGCAACGAGGGGGCCGCAGCATGACGTTCCCGAACATCTGGGGCAAGATCGGCGAGACCGTCGATCGCATGGCAGACACTGTTGCCTACGCTGCGTCGCAGAACGCTGGCGGAGCCATGACCGTCGACCCAGACCAGGTCGACGAGATCGCTGGCTTCTTTCGCGAGAAGGCGCAGATTCTGAACGACCGTGCCTATGACGTGCAGGACATGGGCACCATCGAGGCAGCGGGGGGCGACCCGGTCAGCACGGGCAGTGCCAACGCTTACGGCCAGGTCGTCACAAGTGAGGGCGACGGCTATTTCACGAGCTACCGTGAGCTCGCAACCGTTCTACTGGATGCCGCTCATGCTCTGGAGCAAGGCGCGAGGCAGTGGCGAGTTGACGACGACAACGCGGCAACCAGTTTTGGTGGAGGTAAAAGTTGACGCGTAAGGCACTTATGGCGGGTCTGGCTCTGATTGGCTTCGCTGCCGTTTCTGGTTGCGGGGGAGGCAGCGCAGAGACACCGGCGCCGGAGCCGCCTGCGAGCGAGACGCCCGCCCAGCCACCGACGCCTCGTGCTGGTCCTGCTAAGGCGACGGAGATCGCTGATAAGTGCGCGATCGTGACCGAGGAGCAGTGGAAGTCTCTCGGTACTGATCAGAAGCCGCGTCAACGTGATTCCAACGGCCGTACCGGTTGCCAGTATCAGAAGGGCGAAGCGGGTGCTCCGGGTTGGGGCGCGTTCGTTGCTGTGAGCGGCGAGCGCAGCTACGACGAAGAGATTCAGCGGCGCGTCGAGCCGACGGGTACGGCGGATCTTGGCGGATACCCGGCAACCGAGTATCGGACTTCTGGCGGATGCCTTCTAGTCGCCAACATCTCGGACAAGGGATTTTTGCTGGTCAACTCTGTCCCGACGGGTGCGCAAGATCCCGGGGTGGATCTTTGCCAGCAAGTTCGGCAGTTCGGCCAGACGGCCATCCAGAATCTTCCTAATGCATGAGGGGGTAGTTAGGGATGTCGGATAGAGAGCTCCCGCCCGCCAGTTTTGAGGGAGCCGAGCTTAACCAGATGCGGAAGTGGGTCCAGAGCGGTGCTGGCGCTGAGGCCTACTTCAACAACGCATCGAAATGGGAGGCGGAGGACCAGTTCCTTCGTGGCCTGAAGGACGAAATCGACGCCAAGCTCAAGCAGGTTGGCGCGGTCATGCAGTCCGAGTCCGGCGAGGCCATGAAGGACCAGGCCATGCCGGTTGTCCTGTGGCATGAGGTGGCCGCTGATAGCGCAAAGCTTCAGTCGGAGACGATGACCGCCCAGGGTGAGGCGTTCAAGAAGGTCCAGACTTCGATTCCCGCTAAGGGCGAAGAGCAGGACGTTCCGGATGACACGTGGATCGAGGAAGGGTGGGACACCCTTACAACCGGATCCACAGACGCTGAGGACGCCAAGGCTCACAACGAGAAGTTGCGCCAAGAGGGTGTCCAGGCTTTCACCTCGTACCAGGAAACGACTCAGGGCAACGTGTCGGGCAGCGCGGTCTTCGAGAAGCCGCCGCCCATCGCGGTCCAGTCGACGAGTGCGAGTGGCACGCCGGGCCCCGGGGTCGGTGGCGTTGACTCCTCGTCTCCGTCGTCGACCTCCAGTGCTTGGGCCGGTGGTTCCGGTTCCGGCTCTGGCGGTTCCGCTGGTGGAGCCGGTGGGTCCACTGGTGGCGCTGGTGCGGGCTTGGGCTCCGGTGGTGCTGCTGGTACCGGTTCTGCCTGGGCGAACCCGCCTGGTGGCGGTTCGAGCCAGAACCCCGGTGGCGCGGGTCGCGTGCCCGGTGGGCCTGGGACTCCGGGCACGCCCGGTGGCGGTCTTGGCATCGGTGGACCCGGTGGTCCCGGTGCTGGTCGCGGCGGTGCTGGTGCTGGTCGCGGTGGTGCTGGCGGCGGTCGCGGTGGTGCCGGTGCGGGTGCTGGTGGTCGCGGTGGTTCCGGCCTCGGTGCCGGTGGTCGTGCTGGTGCCGGTGGTCCCGGTATGGGGGCTGGTGGCCGTTCGGGCATGGGTGGTCTCGGTGGAGCCTCCGGTGCCGGCGGCGCTGGCGCTGGTGGTGCCGGTGGCCGCGGTGGTGCTGGTGCCGGTGCGGGCGCGGGAGCGCGCGGCCGAGGTCAGGAAGGCGAAGACGACCTCGAGCACGAGACTCCCGACTACCTCGTCGGCGACCAGGGCGTCTTCGACGAGGACCTGCCGAGGGTGGCCCCGCCGGTCTTCGGCGACTGGGACAACCAGCGGTAAGTGCTCGAAAGCGCAGAACGGCTAGTGGGCGGCACCGCTTCGGTGCCGCCCACTAACTCTTGCAACATCACGACCGATCAGTTCTCAAACTGTGGGGGACGGCCGTGCGTCAAGGGCTTCCGAACGGCTGAGAACTGGACTACGCAGTGAACAACTCGGATCAATTCGTGGACGAACTAGGGGCTGTGCCGTCCACACTTACTGGCTGGGGAGAACCGGTGAAGATCGAGCTGTCGAAGCAAGGCTTCCACGAGGCGTGGAAGCACTTCAACCTCGGCACCAAGCCGCTCGTGCTCAACGTCCTGCCCGACGGCATCCTCGAATCCGAGCGGCGCCAGGTCGAGGCCCGCGCTCGTGACGAGCTCAACGGACTCGGCTTCGGCAACGAGATGCGGGAAGAGGACATCCAAGGCGCCCTGCTGCCGCTCACCCGCTACGAGCGGGCCTTCGACATCAACTTCCGGGAGCGCAAGCCCGACGGCGGACAGCGCATCGTCGCAGGCATGGTCGCCTGCACCCGCGGTCACGCCACGCTCGCGGTCCTCACCGAAGAATCCGTGACCGTCCAGACGCTGCCCGCCGACTCCATGGTGCGGGCGCTGCTGAGCGTCCTGCCCGACGACGTCAAGGCCGGTCCCGGCCGCGGAGTGTCGCTGCGCAGCTCGGCGATGGAAGCCGCCGCCAAGTCCGCCGGAAACGACCGCGAGATGGCCGAAGGGCTTGCGCGGCAAGGAATCCGACGCGACGAAGCCAAGTCCCTCGTGGAGATGGCCGGTGGGGCGCGCAACGCCTACGCGCAGGTCGGCTACGCCGTCATGGACGGCAGCGGCAAGCGGCACCGGGCGCCGATGGTCACCAACTTCTTCGCCAACGCCAAGGGCTGGTACATGATCGAGAACAGCCACCGCAGCGGCGAAGCGTGGACCACCATCGCGCCCATCGACCGCCAGCGCATGGCCGGACGCGTCCAAGACCTCGCCAAGACGCTGTAGCGGTACGGCCGGAGCCCCTGGCTGCTGCGCCCGGGGCTCCGCTGCGCCCGGTTCCGCATCCGGGAAGCACTGGTCATCGGCCTGCTAGGTTCGGGCCGCACTCTGGAACATCGTTGGGGAGGGCTGGATTCGTGGCCGATGGGGACGAGCGCAGGAACCGGCCCGGCTATCGCGATTGGCGCACCGGGCTGATCGGCATCGCACTGCTGCTCCTGCTGGCCGTGGTGTTCATCAACGTCCCCGACTACGGGCCCCACATCGCGATCGCGGCCGTGGTCGTCTTCCTCGTGTGGCGGTTCGCCACCGCCAAACGGCGTGACTGAGCAGCGCTTCCGGACGCCCGGGGTGGCCTGATGCGCCGCGGTGGGGGAGCGATGTCGTCGAGGATCGAACGCGCCGCGTACGTCGCGTGGCAGGTCGTCGTGCGGCTCGTGGCGCTCGCGCTGTGCTACACGATCTTCGCCGCGTCGGGAGCGCTGGCCTCCGACGGCGTCGTCACCCAACGCGGAACGGCGCTGGCCACCCGCTGCGAACGAGTCGGCCCCGCGAGCTTGTCCGGGCTCGGCTGGTACTGGCGGTGCGACGCCGCGATCACCTGGGACGACGGCAGCCGCGAGACGCACTTCTTCAAGCACTCCGAGCTGACCCCGCGCAACCGGACCGAGCCGGTGCCCGTCGCCTGGCGCGAGGTCGACAACTCCGGCCACATGATCACCGCCGAGATCCCGAAGCCCTTCGCGGGAACCGGGTGGGCGCTGCTCATTCCGCTGCTCGCAGTGGCGATCATGGGCGTCGAGCTGCCGCGGCCGGCCTCGCCGCTCGCCGACCAGTGGACCGGGCGACGCCGGACGGCCCGCCTGCAGCTGTGGCAGCCGCTGGTGCTCCCGGCCGGCTGGGCGCTGGTGATCGCAGGTGGCCTGGCCACGGCCGCGCCCGCCGTGCTCCCCGGAGCGGCGGTGATCACGCTCCTGCTCGGGCACGTCGTGCTCGCCACCGCCGTCGTCCTCGGAATCAACCGCCGACGTCACGGCTTCGAGGAACCACCCCTGATCTCCCCCGAGCGCCGGGTGCGCTGCGAGCGCGCAGGAAGCGCCCTGCGCTGGATCGGCGCGGCCGGGGCGATGCTCGTCCTCCTCATGGGCTTCGGCAACTGGCTCGGCGTCCTCGGGGCCGCGGCGATCCCGCTGGCCCTCGCCGCTCTCGGCCGGCGGCTGCTGCTGGTCGCACCACGACATCGCGGACAGTTCGACGGAACTGGACGAGCTCCTGCCACGTCATAGCCCTGAACGTGAAAGGGGTTGTGGTGGAACAGTCGCCAGAGCAATGGCTGGCATCGATGCAGGCGCGGGCCGACGAGATGGTCCGGCAGTCGCAGGAGATCCAGCAGAGCCTGCAGGAGATGAGCGAGACCGCCTCCGAGCCGGACGGTGCCGTCACAGTGACGGTAAGCGCCAACGGGGCGCTCACCGACCTGCACATCGACAAGCGGGCCCTGCAACGCGGCCCTGACCGGCTCAAGGACGCGATCCTGCAGCTCGCCGGACAAGCGCAGGCCAAGGTCGCCGGACGGGTCGTGGACACCGTGGAACCCGTGGCCGGGAGCACCGGGCTCGACTTCCTGCGCACCCAGCTGCCCGCCGACCCGGACGCTGCCGAGCAGCGCACCCCGCAGCCCGCGCACGACGACTTCGACGACGAACCGCCGCAGACGTTCCTGCGCTGACCAGGAGGCCCCGCCATGACGCACATGAGGGTTCAGCCGCAGGCGCTGACCTCCCACGCGAGCTACCTCTCCGAGCTCGCCGGCAAGATCTCCCAGGCCGCGAGCAAGGGCGACGCGGTCGACTTCGGTGTCGAGTCCTTCGGTCTCGTGGGGCAGGCGTTCGCCACGCAGGCGCGCACGACCTCGCAGCAAGCCGTCGAACAGCTCAACACCTTCTCCGACCGCACCGACAAGCTCGGTCAGGCCGTCGGCGAGTGCGCCACGTCCTACACGGCCGATGACGACGACCAGGCTTCCTGCCTGGGCAAGATCGAGTGGTGAACCAGATGTCCTCGCTGTTCGTCGACACGGAATCCCCGTCGCTGGGGTCGAGCGCGTGGAGCGCGGGCGCGGGACCGGTGGACTCCGCCCGAGCCACGGCCAACGCCATCAGCCAGGGCGACTGGGGTGATTTCGCCGCCAGCGCAGGGGTTCTCGCGCTCGACGGCCTGGTGACCGCGATCGATCCGGTCGGCACCGCCCTGGCCGCGGGCGTCGGCTGGCTCATGGAACACCTCGCGCCGCTGCGCGAACTGCTCGACTTCCTCGCCGGTGACCCCAACGCCATCAAGGCGGGAGCCGACACCTGGCTGGAGATCAAGGCCGACCTGGAAGGGCTCGCCGCCGAATTCCCCGGCCAGGCCGAGCAGCAGACCAGCAGCTGGTCGGGTCAGGCCAAGGACGCCTACTCCCGGCAGGTCCAGCAGTACACCGAGGGACTGCAGAGCATGGCGATGAGCGCGGGCAGCGCCTCGGCGACGATCGCCACCGCCGGAACCATGGTCGCGACCTGCCGAGCGATCGTCCGCGACATCATCGCCGCGATCGTCGCCGAGCTCGTCAAGGGCGCCCTGGCGGCCCTGGCCGGGTCGGTGGTCAGCTTCGGCGCCACGGTCGCCGGCTACCTCGCCTACGCCGCCGGGCGCGTGGGCATGACCATCGCCAAGATCACCGCGAAGATCAGCCAGCTGCTGGCCAAGCTCGGCAAGGCCGGAGCCATGCTGGCACGCGTCCTCGACGACATGGCGCAGGTCGGGGCCAAGGTCGGCGCGGACTTGACCGCCGCGGGGACCAAAGCGGCATCGACCGCACCCGCAGCGGCAGGGGATCTGCTCTCCGCCGGAAGTCGTGCTTCGGCGAGCGCTGATGCCCTGGGCACCGCCGCCGGCGGCACGGCACGCGCCGCCGACGGCCTCGGCTCGGCCGCAGGCCGCACCTCCGACGCCGCGAGCGCGCTCGGCCGCAGTTCGGAGAACCTCGCAGGCACCGGCCTGCGCTGGACGCACGGCGCCGACGAAGCAGGCCAGGCGGTCACCGAGGGGGTCGGCAAGCGAGCCCAGGACTGGGCGCAGAACGCCGGCTACAGCGGTCGCCACGCCGATGACATGGACCGCGCGGCGAACGTGACCAAGCCCGAGAGCGCCCTCCTCCGAGGTGGGCTGGGGCACGAGCAGTACCACGAGCAGACCTACGACTCCGACTCCGGCTCGTACTACGACGGCTACGACCGCAGCGGTGCTCCCGACGGCTCGGCCGGCTGATCCGGCGAGGTCAGGCCGCGGTCCCGCCGCGTCTGGAGCGGCGGGGTCGCCGGGGGTGCCGGTGTCGCATGACGGGACCGCCCTTTCCGCTGGATGGAAGAGAATCGATCAGGTCAAGATCAACTTCCATCATAGAACAGGCCCTCGAACGGTGTGCGTTCGGGGAGCGTTTCACGCGGGTGTGACCTGCGGAGACACCCCTCACGTGGCTCAACTGTGCGGAAATCGGACACATTCCGATAAGTTTTGCCGAGATTAGTGCACTTCAGCGGCTTTGTTGATAGGACTTGCAGCGGCCCCGTGCTCGTGCACGCCTTGTACGGGTAGAACTTCAAGGGCCAGGGCGGTGGAGCGGACTGATCCTCTCCACAAAACCGGGACCCCCGTGGGCAACCGCCTTTCGGGACTCGGTACCGTCGCCCGCACCGATCAAGAGAAACCCCACATCACGGAGGACATGGTGGCCCTTCCCCAGCTGACTGAGGAGCAGCGGGCAGCAGCTCTGGAAAAGGCGGCTGCCGCCCGTCGCGCCCGAGCTGAGCTCAAGGAGCGCCTCAAGCGAGGCGGAACCACGCTGGCGGAGGTCCTGGAGACCGCCGACAACGACGAGGTCTTGGGCAAGATGAAGGTCTCCGCCCTGCTCGAGGCCCTGCCCGGCGTCGGCAAGGTCCGTGCGCAGCAGATCATGGAGCGGCTGGAGATCGCCAACAGCCGTCGGCTGCGCGGGCTGGGCGAGCGGCAGCGCAAGGCGCTGCTCACCGAGTTCAGCGGCGAGTGATCGACGCAAAAACCGGCGCTGAGCCGAGGACCGTCCGTCAGGGCGAGCCTCGGCTCACCGTCGTTTCCGGGCCCTCTGGCGTCGGCAAGTCCAGCGTGCTCAGCGAAGTGCGGAGGCACGTGCCGGAGGTCTACTTCAGCGTGTCCGCGACCACCAGGGCCCCTCGTCCCGGTGAGATCGACGGAGTGCACTACCACTTCGTGACCGTCGCGGAGTTCGAGCGGATGATCGCCGAAGGCGAGATGCTCGAACACGCCCGCTACGCGGGCAACTTCTACGGGACCCCTCGCAAGCCCGTCCAGGACGCGATCGCAGCGGGCAACCCCGCCGTGCTGGAGATCGAGCTCCAGGGCGCGCGCCAGGTGCGCACCGCCTGGCCGGACGCGCAGCTGGTGATGCTGCTGCCGCCGTCCTGGGACGAACTGGTCGACCGGCTCACCGGTCGCGGCACCGAGCCGGCCGACGTCGTGGAGAAGCGACTGGCCGCAGCGCGCGAGGAGCTGGCCGCCGAACCGGAGTTCGACGAGACCGTCGTCAACGCCGACGTGCAGTCCGCGACCAGCGAATTGGTACGATTGATACTCGGCCACGAGAAGTGACCCGCCAGACCTGACCGCAGAGGTCTCGGCCGCGCGTCACCTCCCGTCCTCCCGAGCGAACTACTACTGAGCAGGAGCCACACCTGTGAGCACCCCGAGCGCGCTGGCTGCCCTCAACAGCAGCCCGTCGACCAACACCGTCGAGGGCATCACCTACCCGCCGATCGACGACCTGCTGGAGCAGGTGAGCTCGAAGTACGCCCTGGTCATCTACTCGGCCAAGCGCGCGCGGCAGATCAGCGACTACTACGCCCAGCTGGGCGAGGGCCTGCTGGAGTACGTCGGCCCGCTCGTCGAGCCGGGCCCGCGGGAGAAGCCGCTGTCGATCGCGCTGCGCGAGATCCACGCCGGCGTGCTCGAGCACACCGAAGGCGAGTGACGTCTGAAGCGACCGAGGACCGCTCGCGGGTGGTCCTCGGCGTCAGCGGCGGCATCGCCGCCTACAAGGCGTGCGAGGTCCTGCGGCGGCTGACCGAGTCGGGCCACGACGTCCGCGTCGTGCCGACCGAGGCCGCGCTGAACTTCGTCGGCGCGGCCACCTTCGAGGCGCTGTCCGGGCACCCGGTCACCACCGGCGTGTTCTCCGACGTGCACGAGGTGCCGCACGTGCGCCTCGGGCAGGAAGCCGACCTCGTGGTCGTCGCCCCCGCCACCGCTGATCTGCTCGCCCGAGCGGCCTCCGGGCAAGCGCCCGACCTGCTCACCAACACGCTGCTGACCGCGCGCTGCCCGGTGCTGATGGTCCCCGCGATGCACACGGAGATGTGGGAGCACCCGGCGACCCGGCACAACGTGGCGCTGCTGCGCAGTCGCGGCGTGATCGTGGCCGAGCCCGACAGCGGCCGGCTCACCGGCAAGGACACCGGCAAGGGGCGGCTGCCCGACCCGGCCGAGATCGTGGACCTGGCGCGCCTGCTGCTCACCTCGACCACCGCGCTGCCGTGGGACCTGGAAGGCCGCCGGGTGGTCGTCTCGGCCGGTGGCACGCGGGAATCGCTCGACCCCGTCCGCTACCTCGGCAACCGCTCGTCCGGGCGCCAGGGGTACGCGCTGGCGCGCATCGCCGCGCACCGCGGCGCCGACGTGACGCTGGTCGCCGCGCACACCGCTGACCTGATCACACCCGCCGGGGCGCGGTTGATCAAGGTCGGGACCGCCGAGGAGATGCGGTCGGTGATGCTCAGCGAGGCCGAGGGCGCCGACGCGGTCGTCATGGCCGCCGCCGTGGCCGACTTCAAGCCGGTGAACCGGGTCGAGCACAAGATCAAGAAGACCGACCGGAACCCCGATCCCGTTGAGCTGGCCCGCAATCCCGACATCCTCGCCGAGATCGTCGAAGCCCGTGCGGCGGGGAAGCTCGGCGCATCGCTGATCGTCGGGTTCGCCGCCGAGACCGGTGACGCCACCTCGTCCGTGCTCGACCACGGCCGGGCCAAGCTCGCCCGCAAGGGCTGCGACATGCTCGTGGTCAACGCCGTCGGGGACGGCATGGCCTTCGAGGTCGAGGACAACTCCGGCTGGCTGCTCGGCGACGACGGGACCGAGGAGCGCATCGCCTTCGGCGCCAAGTCCCTCCTGGCGTCCACATTGTGGGACGCGGTCTCCCGGCGGCTCTCCGACCAGTAGTGTTTTCGGCATCGAAGCCGGAAGCACCTAGGAGAGTCGTTGAGTCAGCAGCGGTTGTTCACCAGTGAGTCGGTGACCGAAGGGCATCCCGACAAGATCTGCGACGCGATCAGCGACTCCGTGCTCGACGGGCTGCTCGCCCAGGACCCGCGCTCCCGCGTCGCCGTCGAGACCCTGGTGACCACCGGGCAGGTGCACGTGGCCGGCGAGGTCACCACCGAGGCCTACGTCGACATCCCCGCCATCGTGCGGGAGAAGATCCTCGAAATCGGCTACGACTCCTCGGCCAAGGGCTTCGACGGCAACTCCTGCGGCGTCAACATCGCCATCGGCAGCCAGTCGCCCGACATCGCCCAGGGCGTCGACACCGCGCACGAGACCCGCGTCGAAGGCGTCATCGACGAGATCGCCCAGCAAGGCGCCGGCGACCAGGGCCTCATGTTCGGCTACGCCTGCGACGACACGCCCGAGCTCATGCCGCTGCCCATCGCGCTGGCCCACCGCCTCTCGCGCCGGCTCACCCGGGTCCGCAAGGACGGCGTGCTGCCCTACCTGCGTCCCGACGGCAAGACCCAGGTCACCATCTCCTACGACGGCGAGAAGGCCGTGGCGCTCGACACCGTCGTGCTCTCCACCCAGCACGCCGAGGACATCGACCTCGACGGTCAGCTCGTCGGCGACATCAAGTCGCACGTCGTGCAGCCCGAGATCGACGAGCTCACCCTGGACACCTCGCACACGCGGCTGCTGGTCAACCCCACCGGCCGGTTCGTCGTCGGCGGCCCGATGGGCGACGCCGGACTCACCGGGCGGAAGATCATCGTCGACACCTACGGCGGCATGGCCCGCCACGGCGGCGGCGCCTTCTCCGGCAAGGACCCGTCCAAGGTCGACCGCTCCGCCGCCTACGCCACGCGCTGGGTCGCCAAGAACGTCGTCGCCGCCGGACTCGCCAAGCGCGTCGAGGTCCAGGTCGCCTACGCCATCGGCAAGGCCGCACCCGTCGGGCTGTTCATCGAGACCTTCGGCACCGAGACCGTCGACCCCGACCGCATCCAGCAGGCCATCAACGAGGTCTTCGACCTCCGCCCGGCCGCCATCATCCGCGACCTCGACCTGCTGCACCCCATCTACTCGGCCACCGCCGCCTACGGCCACTTCGGCCGCACCGACGTCGTCCTCCCCTGGGAATCCACCTCCCGAGCAGACACCCTCAAGGCAGCCGCCGGCCTTTAAGCCTCCACTCGGCAAGGCGTCCCAGGGCACTGCTCTGGGACGCCTTCTTTGCTCTGATCAGGTCCGCGTTCCTCGAACGCCGCCCACGCGGTGCGAACCGCACTTACGATTCGCATCAGCAGGGTGATGATCTTTCCTCCCGGGGGTTCTTGATGGGGGCAGGGGACTACTTCCGCGTCGATATCGATGCACTGACGGATGCCGGTATCGGGCTCGCAGAGCTGCTCACGGAGACCGACCGGCTCGCAGTCGAGGACATCGACTGCGTATAGGAGGCCGTGGGCCATCCTGCGCTAGCTGAGGCCTTTGCCTCCTTCACCGACCGATGGGCGGTCGGCCTCGACAGTCTGCTCACCGATGGCAATGACATGTCGCAACGAATGATCGACGCGGCAGGTGCCTACATCGAGGCGGACGAGGAGCAGGAACGACGTCTGAAGGGGTTCTTCGACGGAGTGGACGATCCTGGCGCTGGAGCGATTGAGCAGAATGACTGAATTAGGCGAGAGCTCTGACCCGAAGCAGCTCGTTCCGGGGGAGCCGGGAGATGTGCGCGCATCGGCGGAAAAGCTCGCCAGGCTGGGCGAGCGTCTTCTGGAGATCGGGGATGGCTTCAAGCGGATCGATGCCGGTGGGTGGAAAGGTGAAGCGGGTGATGCGTTTCGACAGCGCTTCGAGCAAGAACCCATGCGGTGGATCAAGGGTGGAGAAGCCTTCCACGTGGCGGCGGGCACGCTGAGGGACTTCGTCGGCGTCCTGGAATGGGGCCAGACGCAAGCCCGTGAGGCCGTCGAGGAGTACGAGGCCGGTCAACGGGCCACCGAACGAGCCCGGGAGGACTTCGAACGTGGACCGGGAACCGGCTCGTTCAGCGACCCGGGCGACGCGCAACGGGAGAACGCTCGGGCAATCCTGGATCGGGCTCGACAGCAGGTCGAGCAGGCTGGTCACAGGACGGCGTCCGCGATGCGCGAAGCAGAGCAGGATGCTCCGGAGAAACCGACTTTGCTCGACGAGATCGGCGAGTTCCTCAGCGAGGCGGCTGAGACGGTCGGGGACATTCCGGGCAATCTCGTTCATTACGGGCTCGACGGTGTCGGGAACGCCGTGGACGCCGCAGGAACGACGATCGCCGGTGCCGTGGACGGAGTCGGCAACGTCGTTGGTGGCGGTCTAGACCTGGTCGGCCTCGATGATGCGGGGCGTTCGGTCGAGGAGAGCACTGAAACTGCCTCCAACACGGTTTCAGCGAAGACCAACGAGCTTGCGGACGATATCCGTGATGGAGCGGACCGGTTTGCAGTTTCCTTGGGGGCTGAGGACCCGCCCGCGTATGGCGACAACGTTCCTGATGCCAGCCCGCAGCCGGTCATCGTCAAGAGCGAGAAGTACCCGGAGTCCGCGGAGCACATCGAAGAGGCGCAGAGCGGAGTCCTTTCGCACGGGCCGGATCCTCAACGCCGAGGTGACCCCCTCCCGTCGGATCTCACGATCGACAAGGAGAACGCGGACATCAACCGTCGGGAGTCACTGCGCGGAATCCCGACGCGTGGTGGGGACTATCTCGATCGAGACGAATATCCTCCTGCGATGTTCCGCGAAGGCGGCGAAGGCAGCTCCGGAAAGTACATTGACGCCAGTGACAACCGCGGGTCGGGCTCTTCCATGAACGCCCAGATCAGAACGCAAGGGCTCGGAAAAGACGACCACGTGCGAATCCTCGTCGAGTAAACGCGATTCAGACGTCATGAAGGAGTTCTTCTACGATGCCGCGAGATGTTCTCGGCAGGTTGCTGTTCGCCGCGCAGCAGGATTTGGCGGCGGACCAGGTGTGGCCGGCGGCTGCCGCAGCGATCGAAGTGCTCTGGTGGCACGATCGCTTCTCCGAAGCGCAATCGCTCGCTGAGGACACGATCACCCGATTCGGCAGCGCGCCGGGGTCGTTCTTCGATCACGACATGCCGTTCGACGAGGCGCTCCTCATCGGCGCCGCCGAGTCTGGCGAAGATCCTCGGGCTGTGCTCGGTCGGGTCGGCGAGCACGTTCCGGCTGATAGCACCTTGGGAAAACGGCTGACCTGGCTGCAAGGCGAGCTGGTCAAGGAGCAGCCAGCGCACAGCCTCATCACCGGTTTCGACGCGGACTCGTACAGCCCACTGCCCGCAAAGCCGCTGCGCAGGGCTGATGCGGAGCTCGCGGAACGCGATCCGAACGGTTTGAGCGCGTCGGAGCAGCGCAGGCTTTGGGGAGCCGCGCGACGTTCCAGGCAGCCGCACGTCGCCTTCGCACTGCACGATGCCGGTGTCGAACCCCAGGATTGGCAGATGTCGTTCTGGCTCGCTCGGCAACTCATCAAGGCCAACCGAGTTGAAGAAGCCAGAGCCGTGCTGCTCACCTCTCTGGGACTGTGGTTCGCCGAACAGCCCTGGCACGTCACTCCGGCTGGGATCACGACACAACCTGACATGCGTGCAGCGGTCACACCGGAGCTGCGCGGAGCGGTTCTGGATCAGATCGACCCCCAGGCAGTGCCCGGAGTCGAATGAGAATGGGGCCTGCTCTGCAACACCTCGTGGCCGGTGTGCACGGGGCCTCCGGTCAACCCCGCACTGTTGATCTCGGTGCGAGCGAGGGGCCGCTGCACGAACTTGCTGTCCTGTTGACCAGGTGCAACGGATTCTTCGCGTGCAATTCGGGCGTGCAGATCTTTCGCGCAGGATCTCCGGGGCTCGGGCCGGAGCTAGGGAGTTGGAACCAGCCCGACCGGTGGAAGCACACCTACGGTGGGCTCGCGGACGGGCTGTTCTCCTTCGGACAGGATCTCTTCGGGGTGCAGTTCGCGATCCGCCATCGAACCGAGGTCATCACCTTTCACCCGGAGTCCGGTGAAGTCACGACCCTGGGACGCTCTCTGGAGGACTGGGCGAGCTGGTTGCTGGAGGATCTCGACGTGCGTGGTTGCCGATCGGTGGCTGCTGCGTGGCAGGACGAATTCGGAACCCTGGGATACAGCCAGCGGCTCATTCCCTGGCGCCTGTTCACGCTGGGCGGTACGTACGACTTCGCCAATCTCACTGCAAAAGACGCAGCGAAGTGCATGCGGATCCGCGGCCCCTTCGCGCAGCGCATCCATGAGCTCCCACAGGGATCTGCCGTCACTCTGGGTAAGGTCTGAGCGGCTGGCTCCGGAGGGAAGCGGAGTTGGCGGGTCTTCGTCGTCGCCCAGGCCCTCCGCCTGGAAACTGACGTGGTCGGGTGGGTGGACGACTCTGGGGGTGTGGGGCCGGTTGCTGATCGGTTCGTGGCTTACGGCGCGTCGCACTGGGCGTTGATGGCGCTCATCGTGGCCGGGTCGGCGGTGCTCGTCGTGCTCGGACGGGGGCTGGCCGAGGGCACCGCTGACCGGTTCTGCCGGGTGTTCGCGCTGGTCGTGCTGGGGTTCAACGTTCCGCTGCTGGTGTTCCGGCTGATGCCCGGCGAGTGGGACGTCGCTGAATCGCTACCCCTGCACCTGTGCGACCTCGCGTGGGTGGTCGCGGCCTGGGCGCTGTGGACGCGACGGGCGAGGCCGCACGCGCTGCTCTACTTCTGGGGCCTGACGCTGACCCCGCAGGCGATCATCACCCCGGCGCTGGACGCGCCCGACTTCCCGGACGTCAACTTCATCGAGTTCTGGGGCCAGCACCTGCTGGTGATCTGGGCTGCAGCCTTCCTGACCTGGGGAATCGGGATGCGTCCTGGCTGGCGCGGATACTGGAACTCGGTCGCGGTCACCGTCTCGTGGGGCCTGGCGATGCTGGTGTTCAACGAGCTCGCCGGCACCAACTACGGCTTCGTCAGCAGCAAGCCCGAGAACCCGTCGCTGCTGGACCTGATGGGCGGCTGGCCCACCTACCTCGCCGTGGAGCTCGTCGTCGGCATGACCGGCTGGGCGCTGCTCACCTGGCCGTGGACGCGTCGGCCCGAACCCGTCACGGCGCCTTGAAGCCCTGCTGCCGCCACGCCTCGTACACGGCGACCGCGGCCGAGTTCGCGAGGTTCATCGAACGGATCCCGGGGAGCATCGGGATCCGGACCCGCAGCGACGCCCCCTCGATGAGCTCGTCGGGCAGCCCCACGGACTCCGGCCCGAACAGCAGCGCGTCCCCCGGTCGGTAGCCCACATCGGTGTAGGAGGTCTCGGTGCGCGCGGTGAAGGCGATGACGCGCTCCGGCCGCACCACCTCCCAGCAGGCCTCCAGGCTCGCGTGGACGTGCAACGCGGCGCGGTCGTGGTAGTCCAGCCCGGCGCGGCGCAGCTTCGCGTCCTCCACCGAGAACCCCAACGGCTCGATCAGATGCAGCGCAGCACCGGAACCGGCGGCCATCCGGATCGCGTTGCCCGCGTTGCCGGGAATCTCGGGCTGGAAGAAGACGACGTGAATCACCGGAAAATGCTGTCACATACCCCACTGAGGCCCCAACTCGCCGGTCGACTCCGGGCCCAGGTCACGACGGGGTCGTCTGGTAGAGAAGAGGCATGGCAGGTGCACAGCCCCGGAAGCGGAAAGGGGAGGAGACCGAGCGCACGGCAGCGGCGAACAACCCGGTCGCGCGCGTCATCGTCGACGTCCCGCTCCCGGTGCACCTGGACCGCCCGTTCGACTACCGCGTCCCCGACCGGCTCGACGCCGACGCCCAGCCCGGCTGCCGGGTGCGGGTGCGCTTCCGCGGCAAGCTCGTCGACGGCTACCTGCTCGAACGCAACGAGACCACCGACTTCAAGGGCAACCTCGCCTGGCTGGAACGGGTGTCCTCGCCTGAACCGGTGCTCACCCCGGAGATGCTCGCGCAAGCCCAGGCCGTCGCCCACCGCTACGGCGGGATGCTCGCCGACGTCCTGCGGCTGGCGATCCCGCCGCGCAGCGCCGCCGCCGAGAAGTCCGCGCGCAGCGAACCGCTTCCCGCTCCGGAACGGCCGGAAACCGCCGCGTGGCAGCGATATCAGCACGGACAGTCCTACTTGGACGCCCTGCACGCCGGTCGTCCCGCCCGGGCGGTGTGGCAGGCGCTGCCGGGGGAGGACTGGCCCGCCCGGCTCGCCGAGGCCGCCGCGACCACGGCCTCGGCCGGACGCGGCGCGCTCATCGTGGTGCCCGACCACCGCGACCTCACACGCCTGCACCGGGCGTGCTCGGCGCTGCTCGGCGACGACGTGGTGACCCTGACCGCCGACAGCGGCCCTGCCGAGCGCTACAAGCACTGGCTCGCCGCCCTGCGCGGCGCCGCCCGGGTCGTCATCGGCACCCGCGCGGCCATGTTCGCGCCCGTGCGCGACCTCGGGCTCGCCGTCGTCTGGGACGACGGCGACGACCTGCACAGCTACCCGCAGGTGCCCTACCCGCACACCCGCGACGTGCTCACCCAGCGCGCCCACACCGCGGGCGCGGCGCTCATCGTCGGCGGCTTCGCCCGCACCGCCGAGGCCGCGCTGCTCGTCGAATCGGGATGGACGCACGAACTCGTCGCCCACCGCAACGACGTCCGGGCGGCGGCCCCGCGCGTCACCTCCATCGGCGAGGACGACACGCAGCTGGCCCGCGACCCCGCCGCCCGCGCCGCCCGGCTGCCCTCCGTCGGCTTCGAGGCCGCCCGCGCCGCGCTCAAGATCGGAGCGCCGGTGCTCGTCCAAGTGCCTCGACGCGGCTACGTGCCCGCCCTGGCCTGCGGAGACTGCCGCGAGCGCGCCCGATGCCGTCGCTGCGCGGGGCCGCTCGCGCTGCCGGGCGGAACTGAGGACGGCATGCCGAAGCCTGCCGCGTGCAACTGGTGCGGAGCCGCCGAAGCGGCGTTCAAGTGCCCCCAGTGCGGTTCCCGCCGGTTGCGCGCGATCGCCGTCGGCGCAGGCCGCACGGCCGAAGAGCTCGGCCGCGCCTTCCCGGGCTTCCCGGTGCGCACCTCCGGCGCCGGTGAGATCCTCGCCGACGTGCCGGCCAAACCCGCCCTGATCGTGTGCACGCCCGGTGCCGAACCCGTCGCCGACGGCGGGTACGGCGCCGCGCTGCTGCTCGACGGGCGCACGCTGCTCGGCAGACCTGAGCTGCGGGCCTCCGAGGCGGCGCTGCGGCTCTGGTTCTCCGCGGCCGCGCTCGTCCGGCCCGGATCCGAAGGCGGACGCGTCGTGGTGATGGCCGAATCCTCCCTGCAGCCGGTGCAGGCGCTCGTCCGCTGGGACCCGTCGTGGTACGCGGCGCAGGAGCTCGCCGAACGCGCCGAACTCGGCTTCCCGCCGGCCCGCCGAGTCGCCGCTGTCGACGGCACGCCGGACGCGATCGAAGCGCTGCTGGACTCAGCGGATCTGCCCGCCAGCGCCGAAGTTCTCGGTCCCGTCCCGCTCGGCGAGGTCGACGAGGACGGCAGCTCCGAGCGCGAACGCCTCATCGTCAGGGTCGAGCGCACCGACGGCAGGGCCCTCGCCGACTCGCTGCACGCCGCCCAGGCGATCCGGGCCGCCCGCAAGGCCACCGAACTCCAGGTGCGCCTGGACCCGCTGGAGATGTTGTAGTGAGCCGGATCTTCCTGGAGACCGAGCGGATGGTGCTGCGCGAGCTCACCGAGGCCGACGCCGGTGCGGTCTTCCGCCTGAACAACGATCCCGAGGTCATGCGCTACATCAACGGCGGGCGCCGGATGAGCATCGAAGAGGTCCGGGACGGGATCATGCCGAAGTACCTCCAGACCTACGAGTGCTTCGGCGGTCAGGGTAACTGGGCGGCCATCGGTCGCGAAACCGGTTGCTTCCTGGGACTGTTCAACTTCCGGCCGGAATCGGTGGACGCGGTGGACGACTTCGAGCTCGGCTACCGGCTGTGCCGCCCGGCGTGGGGTCGCGGCCTGGCCACCGAGGGCGCGGTGGCCCTCATCCGCACGGGCTTCACCGAACTCGGCCTGAGCCGGGCGTGGGCCCAGACCATGGCGGTCAACACCGGATCCCGCCGGGTCATGGAACGGGCCGGCCTCCGCCACGTCCGCAGCTTCCACGCCGAGTGGCCGGAAGGCGACATCGAAGGCTCCGAACACGGAGACGTCGAATACGCCATCACCAAGTCCCAATGGCGATCGCAGGGGTGACGTCACCTGGGGGATGGGCAGTTTTGGTCTGAACCGTCCGGCTTTCGCGTCTGATTCGTCCGGTCAATTCGGACCAAAACTGCCCCTTGCCGAGATCAGAGGTTGGTGGCGTGGGCTTGGTCCGGTTGGGCCGTGCGGTATTCGATGGCGCGGTCCAGGACCGTGACCAGGACCTCCTTGGTGGAGGTCTTGTCGCGGGCGTCGAAGGGCAGGACCGGGATCTCCGGGTCGAGGTCCAGCGCGGTCGCGACCGTCTCCGGTGAGTGGCGCGGGGCGCCGTCGAACTCGTTCACCGCGATCACGAACGGAATCCCGCGGTCCTCGAAGAAGTCGAGGATGGCGAAGCACTGGTTCAGCCGCTCGGTGTCGACGATGACGATCGCACCCAGCGCGCCCAGCGCGATGCTGTCCCACATCGGCCAGAACCGATCCTGGCCGGGAGTGCCGAACAGGTAGAGCTTCGGCCCGCTGGGCAGGTCCAGGCGCCCGAAGTCCAAGGCGACCGTGGTCGTCTTCTTCTCCTGCACCCCCTCCAGGTCGTCGATGCCGACGCCCGCCTCGGTGAGGATCTCCTCGGTCCGCAGCGGTTCCCGGTCGGTCAGCTTCGTGATCATCGTGGTCTTGCCGACCCCGAAAGCCCCGGCGATCACGATCTTCGCCGAAGCGGTGCTCGGATCAAAGGTTCCGGACATCGTTGCGCAGCCTCTCCATGAAAGAAACGTCAGGCCGGTCGGTGCGAGGTGCCGCCACCCGCAGCACACCGCGCTCGACCAGATCGCACACCAGGACGCGGGCCACCGAGATCGGGCTCTCCAGCACCGCGGCGATCTCCGCCAGCGACACCGGTTTCGAGCACAGCTCCCGAACGGTGGTGGCGCTCAGCGACCCCTCCGGTGCGTCGTCGCGGGGAGTCGCCTGCAGCAGGGCGGAGACGTCCAGGTCGTCGCTGGTGACATCGGTGCGGCCGCCGGTGTGCACGTAAGGCCGCACCAGCGGCCCGGGTTCGTCGTCGTTCCACTCGGTCATGCCGTCACCGCCGTGCCGGAGTGGCCAGGTGCGAGCCCACCCGTTCGAGCAGCTGCTCGAGCTCGGTGGCGACCAGCTCCAGGTCCGCGTTCGCCGAGACGACGACCAGCAGTCCGGTGCGCTCGGCCGCCTGCCCGAGCATCAGGAACGCGTCCTCGCTCTCGATCAGCGTGCTCCGCACGGTGCCGGAGCCGGTCTGGGCGCTCGCGCTCGCCACCATGCTGTTGATCGAAGCGCCCAGCGCGGCCAGCGCGTCGGCCTTGTCCTCCGGCATGCCCGAGAACGCGGTCGGCAGGCCGTCGGAGGAGAACAGGACCAGGCCTCTGACGTCGGAGACCTGGCGGTGGCAATCGTCGAGCAACCAGTTCAGATCGTCGCGGGTCACGAACGTCCCTCCTGTTGAGAACGGGCTCGCTGGATCTCGCTCATGAACGACACCGCCCCCGACCGGCGCCTGCCCTCATCGGAAGCCTTCGCGCCGGAACCGGATTCGCCCTGCGACTCCGGGCCCGACTTGAGCCGCGCGAGGGTCGTGCCGCGCTTGCGCTGCGGCAGGCCGCCTGCCGCGTCGGGCTCGCTGACCGACGACGTGGTGCGCGGTCTGCGGTGCATCCGGATCGTCGCCTCACCGCCGCGCTCGCGGTTGGCCGACACCTGCCCGGCGATGATGTCGCCCGGCAGCACCACCGAAGCGCGCGTTCCCGAGCGCTCGCCGGGGTGCAGGCTGACCGCGATGCCGCGGCGCTGCGCGAGGCGGCTGACCACCACGAGACCGAGACGGACGTCGTCCTGCACCGAAGTCGCGGTGAAATCCGGTGGTGCGGAAAGGGTTCCGTTTATCCGCTCGCGGTCGGCGTCCTTCATGCCCAAGCCGCGGTCCTCGACGTCCACCCGCACGCGGCCGTCGTCGGTGGGCTCGACCAGCACCAGGACCGATGAGTTCGGCGGAGAGAAGCGGGTGGCGTTGTCCATCAGCTCCGCCAGCACCCGGATCGTGTCGGTGACGGCCGGTCCCTTCACCGCCACCGCGGGCACCGCGCGCACGTTGATCCTGGTGTAGTCCTCCGTCTCGCCGATCGCCGACTGGACGACCTTGCTCAGCGGCACCGGATCGCGCCAGCGACGGCCCGGGCGGTCACCGGCGAGCACCCGCAGGTTCTCGATCTTGCGCCGCAAGCGGGTCACCGTGCTGTCGACCTGCAACAACCGGCGCAGCTTCGCCGGATCCTGCTCGTCGTGCTCGGCGGTGTCGACGAGCGCCATCGTCTGCTGGACGAGGGTCTGCTGCCCGCTGGCGATCGCGGCGATGGCGCTGCGGAACGCGGCGTGCGTCGCGGCCTCGTTGATCGTGGCGTCGATGGTGGCCCGCTGCGAGACCTCCATCGCGTCGGCGACCTGGCCGATCTCGTCGCGCCCGAAGTCCAGCTTGCCCAGTTCGGCGTCGGCGTCGACCCGTTTGCCGGCCCGGGCCCGCTGCAGGATCGGCGGCAGCAGGTCGTTGGTGCGGTGCAGCACCGCGTCGCGCAGCCTGGCCAGGCGCTGCAGGACCTGCTCGGCGAGGCCGATGTTGCGCCGCGAGTACCACCAGCAGACGCCGACCACCGCGACCGCGACCAGCACGACCAGGATCGTCCAGACGAACTTCGAGTAGCTCTTGGTCATGCCCAGGGTGATCGCGTGATCGGACTGGGTCATCGACAGGTCGTTGAGCGCCTGGCCCACGGCCTCGGTGTTCGCGCGCCAGGAGCGCTGCTGCTCCGGCGACGTCGCCTGGACGGCGGTCGCACCCCCTGCGATCAGCTGGTCCTCCGCGGCGGTGAGCCGCTGCCACGCCGCCGACCGGGTCAGCGCGTCGTACTGGGCGCGGACCTGCGGGGCCGCGTGCGCGCTCTCGACGCGAATCCGGCTGCGGTAGGTGAACACCC
This sequence comes from Saccharopolyspora tripterygii, assembly GCF_054778355.1. NCBI lineage: Bacteria > Bacillati > Actinomycetota > Actinomycetes > Pseudonocardiales > Pseudonocardiaceae > Saccharopolyspora > Saccharopolyspora tripterygii. The sequence continues at coordinate 27,495 of NZ_BAAGZP010000010.1, forward strand.
GCTCGGCGAACGCGTGGTGCTCGCCGACCTCGAAGCGGCCCGAGTCCATGGCGGAGCCGCCGATCATCGCGGCGCGCCGCATCAGGTCGGAGGCGCGCAGCAGTTCGGTGGCGGTGATCCCGTCCTGGGTGACCTGGATGTCGTGGGCCAGCCGGGACTGGGTGTCGAAGAGCTCGATGCCGGAGTCGATGACCGCGTTGAAGTAGTCGACGGTGGCGCGGCGGTTGAGGTGACCGGCCGCGAGCGCGCGGCGTTGCGGCAGTTCTTCCAGCCGGCGTTGCAGGTCCGCGGTCTTGGCCGCGATCGGCTCGGGCGCGTAGTCGATCAGCGATCCCAGCGTGCGGTTGAGCTGGTCGACGTCGCGGTCGGTCGTGGCGCGCGCGTTGGTCAGCTGCGCCGGCGGGACCCCGTCGCGCACCGAGAGGTCGCGTTCGTTCTGCAGCGCTGCGAAGGTCCGCATCGCCGAGGTTCCGGCCTCCTCGGCGGCGACCCCGATGCGCCAGACGACGAAGGACTCGACGCCTTGCGGCACCGTCGACGCGAGCAGCACCACCGACAGCAGCGCGATCGGCAGCGTGAGCGCGCGCGAGAGCCGCCTCTTGATGGTCCGGTGATGAGTTTCGGCGTCCTGAGACGTCACCAGCGGAAACCCCCCCTCCGGTTTCAGCAGCGATGATGACCCGCGGACGCTAACAGCTGATCAACCCTGCGTGTTGGCTATTCGCGGTCGTGTCAACGCATGTGACACGTTCATACCAACGCTGACTACGCCTTGGTCACGATCCGCATGCGGAACCGCAAAAATCGCCACTGACGGGCAACCTCCGGACGCCCGTCCGGACTCGGGTTCCTGCTGGGGGCGGTGGTCACCCGGTCCCAGTTTTAGTCATAACCGAGCCATGATCATGTCCGAAATGTCGGCTCAGTTTGGACTAAAACTGGGACCGGCCTCACCGCGCAGACCGCACGGAGCGTCCGCGCGGGGTTTCGCACCTCGGCTTCTCCTCGGTTTCTGCTCGGGCCGTGGGGGTGATGGGTCAGTAGCGGTGGAGTGGGGGTGCGTTCGGGGACGGCTGGGTGGTGACGTCGTGGGGTGCCGAGGTCTTCGCCGGGTCGCCATCGGAGGTGTAGCGCGACTCCGGGGCGGCGGCCAGCTTGTCCAGCCACGCCGTCGAGCCGTAACCGGCGTCCTCGCCCGCCGGGCCCTGCGAGCGGATGCGCGGGATGTTCGTCGGATCGAAGTCCGTGGTGAACGGCGACGGAGCCGGGTTCGACCCCACCAGCATCACGCTCGTGTGGTGGTAGGTGACCCCGTCCGCCGAACCGTCGGCGGCCAGCGGCTCCTCGTCCGGATGCATGCCCAGCGGCAGCGCGATCGAATCCACTCGCAGCCCCGGCACCGCATCGGTGATCACGCGCTGCATGCCGGCGATCTCCTGCTGCGCCTCCGCGGAGGAGACCTTGCCGAGGTTCGGGTGGTTCATCGTGTGGTTGCCGATCTCGAAGCCGTTGTCGTGCAACCAGGTGAGGCTCCGCCGTCCGGTGGGCTCCTCGAACGGCGGGTTGAACACGTACATCGTTGCCACTGGGCGGAAGCCCGGGTTGGCCTGAGCGACGGACAGCAGGATCCCGACCGCGGACTCCGGAGCGGGGTTGCCCGCCGGGTCCACTGTGAACTGAGAAGCGGATCCGTCGTCGAAGGTCAGCACGACGGGGTGCTTGCCTGCCGGGATGTCGATCTTCCCCGAGGCGTACTCGGTGGCCGTCACCGGAACGTAATCCTCGTGCACGAGCCGTTCCAGCTCGGCGCGGAAATCGCCAGGGGTGCGGTCGTACACGCTGCTCGGAGTGGGTGTGATGCGGTGGTACATCAGCACCGGGACGTCCCCTAGCTCGTTGGCCCCGACCGAGGCCGGGTCCGGTGGCGGCGGGGGAGCGGGCGGCGGTGCTGGAGCGGCAGGAGGCGGAGGGACGGGCGCGGCGGGTGCGCTGCACGCGGCGGCTGCGAACAACATCGCGAGCGCCGCGGCGCGAACCGTGGTTCTCAAGGGCAACATCGGAACCAACGGTATAGATCCGGTTCCGATCCCGGGATACTCCAACTGGCCAATTGATCTAGACCGTTCCGACTGCGACAGTGGTTTTCCGGCCGCGGTATTGGTCGGAACCCAATTGTCCAGCAAGGAAATTCGTGCACCGCGCGAGTTCGCCTGAAGTCGGGGAGGCGAAACCGATGTCGGATGCTGCTTCAGCGCGCGCCCGCATCAAGGCCATCAGCGGCGGAATGCCCAAATATGTCGTGATCGGAGTGGTGACCGCACTGGTCCTGCTCCTCGGATTCCTCCTGTTACGCGCACTGTCCACTGAGGACGTGAAGATCACCGGTTTGGCTCAGCCGGTGAACACCAATGCCGAAGTGGGTATTCAGGGCGTGAACAACGCCAAGATTTCGGTTGATGGGAGGGAAGTCGCCGCGCGGCAGGTGCCGGGCGGTTTGACCGTGGGACCCGCCGGGCTTCCGGAGGGCAAGCACGAGTTGGTCGTCGACGCACCACGCAGCATCTCCTGGCTCGGTTCAGACACCACGAGTCACGAGTTCACTGTGGACAACACGCCTCCGGACCTCCAGGTCGATGACTCGCTGCGACCGGACGGGCCGAACCGCCCGGTCACCGTCAACGGCAAGGCGCACGGCGCCGAGAAGGTCGAGGTCGCGGGCAAGCAGGTCAAGACCGATCCGCAGGGCGCCTTCAGCGTCGTGGTCGACAAGCCGGAGCGCGACGTCAAGGTCGTGGCCACCGACGCCGCGGGCAACAGGGCCGAACGGGTCATGACCGTCCACATCAAACACCCGGGCATGCGGGCGGTGCACGTCACCGGCATGGCCTGGACCAGCGACTCGCTGCGCGAACCGATCCTGGAGATGGCGCGGCAGGGCAAGATCGACACCGTCGAGCTCGACCTCAAGGACGAGAGCGGCGAGGTCGTCTACGACTCGGCCGTCCCGACCGCGCACCAGATCGGCGCGGTCAAGGGCTACTACAACGCCCGGCAGGCCCTCGACCAGTTGCACGGCATGGGCGTGCGGGTCGTCGGCAGGCTCGTCGCGTTCAAGGACCCGATCCTCGGTGCGGCCTCCTGGAACAGCGGTCACCCCGAGCGGGTCGTGCAGACCGCCGGTGGTTCGCCCTGGTCCAGCGGTTACGGGGAGTTCGCCTTCACCAACTTCGCGGACCCGGTCGTGCGCCAGTACAACGTCGACATCGCAGCCGAAGCCGCCCAGCTCGGGTTCGACGACGTGCTCTACGACTACGTGCGCCGGCCGGACGGTCACATGAACCAGATGCGCATCCCGAACCTGGTCGGCACTCCGGAGACGGCCATCGCCGACTTCCTGCGCCAGACCCAGACCGAGGTGCGCTCGCGCGGAGCCCTGCTGGGTGCCTCGGTGTTCGGCATCGCCGTCGACCGGCCGACCGAGATCGCCCAGGACGTCCGGCAGATGTCGCAGTACGTCGACTACATCGCGCCGATGGTCTACCCGTCGCACTGGGCGGAGGGCGAGTTCGGGGTCGCCAACCCCAACACCCAGCCCTTCGACATCGTCCAGCGGTCGTTGGCCGAGTTCGCGAAGGCCGTCGAGGGCACCGACGTGCAGATCATCCCGTGGTTGCAGGACTTCAGCCTCGGAGCGTCCTACGGTCCGGCCGAGGTCGCCGCGCAGATCGACGCCTCCCGCACCAACGGCATGAACTCGTTCCTGCTGTGGGCGGCCAACTGCCGCTACCACGACGCGGCGCTGACCCCGACGGGCTGAGCCGGACGGGCCGTTCGTCCTGGTGGGCGGACGGCCCGTTCCCTCAGGGGTTATTGCTGAATCACCTTGCTTGGCGGTGCGGGTGGCGGAACCTCACACGCCGTCTGGCCTCCGTGCGCCACTCCTGATGTATGCCAATACACGGCGTCGTGTCGTACTCACCCAGACGACGTGTGAGAACCCGCGGCGGTGCGGGCTGAGTCCCACACCTGAAACAACGGCTCCGCCGCATCCTGAAACGACTCCTCAGGCCCCGGCCGGGGTGGGGATCGCGAACAGGTCGGCGTGGCCGTTGGAGATGAACGACGTTCGTTGCCGCAGTTCGCCGAACGCCGCGGTCAGCCGGGGGAAGCGGTCGAACAGCGCGGACAGGGCGATGGCGGCTTCCAGGCGGGCGAGCTGCGAACCGACGCAGAAGTGCACGCCGTGGCCGAAGCTCAGGTGCCCGGTGTCGGCGCGAGCCGGGTCGAAGAGATCCCCGTCAGGGCAGTGCGCGGGGTGCCGGTTGGCCGCGAGCAGGCCCGCCACGATCGGCTCACCCGCTCGGATCGTCTCGCCGCCCGGGATCGCGATGTCCTCGACGGCGAAGCGCAGCGGCAGGTTCGCCAGCGGCGCTTGCCAGCGCAACGTCTCCTCCACGACATCGTCCCAGCTCACCTCGCCGGCCCGGAGCGAAACCAGGTGCCGGGGTTCGGTGAGCAGTTCGGCGACGGCGTGCCCGATCAGGTTCACGGTCGTCTCGTGACCTGCCGAGAACATCAGCATCAGGGTGTCGGTCAGCTCGCCGTCCGACAGGCGCGTGCCGTACTCGTCCCGCATCGTCAGCAGATCGCTGGTCAGGTCATCGGCCGGAATCCGCCGCCGCGCCGCGACGTGCTCGCCGAACAGCCGGTACAGCGTCTCCATCCCGGTCACCATCTGCTCCGGGGTCGTGGTGGTGCTGAAGAACAGCTCCACGAGCTCGCGCATCTCGTCCAGGACGTCGCGGCCGGTGATGCCGAGCAGCGAGCTGATCACCGCGACGGGCAGCGGGTTGGCGAAGTGCGCGCGCAGGTCGACCGCGACCCCCGGTGGCGCGGAAGCGACCTCGTCGAGCAGGCCGGCGGTGATCGCCTCGATGCGCGGACGCAGGTCGCGGATGCGGCGGGCGGTGAAGGCAGGCGCGATCAGCGCGCGGAGCCTGCGGTGATCGGCACCGTGCGAGTTGAACATGTTCCGCATCGAGACCCAGGTGTGCAGCGGCCAATCCGCGGGCAGATCGCGATATCCCGGCCAGTGCCGGTGCGGATCCTTCGACACGCGGGTGTCGGCGAACAGGGAGCGGAGCACCACCGGATCGGTGACCAACCACGCCTCGACGTCGCCAGGCAGCGACACCCGGGTCGTCGGGCCTCGCGCGCTGAGCCGCTCTGCCTCCGCGTGCAATTCGCGTCCGGTGGGATCGAGCGGGTACGGGCAGGTGGAAGGTTCCATCGCTGGGCTCCGTCACGTCGTTTCAGCACGCCGGGATGGCGCGAAACCATCATGGAGAAATCGCAATTCCTCCGGTGAGCGGTGTCGGAATGAAGCTCCGTTCAGACGCGTCGGTCGGCGACCCGTCCGATGCACGACCGGAATGCGGCAGGGCGTTCGCCTCGTCGGGGGAGTCGACCGGTCCGTTCGCCACGCGTGCTGGAAACTGCACTGGAATCGCCGCCGAGGTCTGGATCGTGAGGCCGCCGGTGATGTATCCCCATGGGCGGCGCGCGGTTCAGCGGCGCGCCCCTACAGCAGAAGACGCAGGAGGTTCGGAGACGATGCGGTCGAGCGTTCGGGTGGGGTTGAGCGTGCTCGGGGTGTGCGCGCTGGTGGCACCGGTGGCGCAGGCGGCGCCTTCCGAACCGCCCAAGCAGGCCGAGGCCGTCGGCTTCGGCGGGGCGGTCTCCAGCGTCGACCCCGACGCCACCGAAGCCGGCCTGGAGGTCCTGCGCCGCGGAGGCACCGCCGCCGACGCGGCCGTGGCCACCGCCGCGGCGCTCGGAGTCACCGAGCCCTACTCCGCAGGCGTCGGCGGTGGCGGGTACTTCGTGCACTACGACTCCGCGACCGGCGAGGTCGAGACGATCGACGGCCGCGAGACCGCGCCCTCATCAGCGCGCGAGGACCTGTTCCTGGAGAACGGGCAGCCGATCCCCTTCGACGACGCCGTGACCAGCGGACTCGGCGTCGGCGTCCCCGGTACGCCGCTGACCTGGCAGCGCGCCCTGGACCGGTGGGGCCGCCAGGACCTCGGTGACGTCTTGCGCCCGGCCGAGAAGATCGCGCGCGAGGGCTTCGTCGTCGACGAGACCTTCCGCTCGCAGACCGCCGATAACCAGGACCGCTTCAGCGCCTTCCCCGCCACCCGCGACCTCTTCCTGCCCGGCGGGCAGCCGCCCGCGGTCGGCAGCGTCCACCGCAACCCTGACCTCGCCGAGACCTACCGGCAGCTCGGCGCCGACGGCGTGCAGGCGCTGTACTCCGGCGACATCGGTGCCGACGTCGTCAGCACCGTCAACCACCCGCCCGTCGACCCGGCCGCCGGGCGCCACGTCCGGCCCGGTGCCATGACCGCATCGGACCTGCAGGACTACCGGGCCCTCGACCAGGAACCGACCCACTCCGGATACCGGGGGCTCGACGTCTACGGCATGGCGCCCTCCGGCTCCGGCGGCACCACCGTCGGCGAAGCGCTCAACATCCTCGAACGCGGTGATCTCGCCGCCGCCGACAAGGCCGGTTACCTGCACCGGTACCTGGAAGCCAGCAAGCTCGGGTTCGCCGACCGCAACCGCTGGGTGGGCGACCCGGCGTTCTCAGACGTGCCCACCGACGGGCTGCTCAGCGACGAGTTCGCAGCCTCCCGCGAGTGCCTGATCAGCGACGACGCCGCGCTGCCCGCGCCGGTCAAGGCCGGCGACCCCGCGGCTCCGCAGGACTGCGCGGGCGGTCGCGGCGGTCGCGAGCCCTACGAGGGGCCCAACACCACGCACCTGACCGTCGCCGACGCCAGCGGCGATGTCGTCTCCTACACCCTGACCATCGAGCAGACCGGCGGCAGCGGGATCGTCGTGCCGGGGCGCGGGTTCCTGCTCAACAATGAGCTCACCGACTTCAACTTCACCCCGGTCACCCCCGGCGAGCCGGACCCGAACCTGCCCGGACCGTCCAAGCGGCCGCGCAGCTCCATGAGCCCGACGATCGTGCTGCGCGACGGCAAGCCCGTGCTGGCGCTGGGAAGTCCCGGCGGGGCGACGATCATCACCACCGTGCTGCAGACCCTCACCGGACGCCTGGACCGGGGGCTGCCGCTGGTCGACGCGATCGCCGAACCCCGCGCCTCGCAGCGCAACAGCGCCACCACCGACGCCGAACCCGCGTTCCTCGCCCAGCCCGAGGCGGCGAAGCTCGAAGCGCTCGGGCACCGGTTCGAAGCCACCGACGAGATCGGTGCCGCCACCGGCGTCGAGCTCCTGCCCGACGGCCGCTGGCTCGCCGCGGCGGAACCCCACCGCCGAGGCGGCGGCGCGGCCGGAGTAGTCATCCCAGCCCCCTGACCAGCTGAAACTCTTCGCTCCCAGCGGGGTGTTCGAATGTCGCGCGACATTCGACCGGGAACTTCCGGGCTCGAATCTCGCGCGACATTCGAATTGCGCGGGTCGGGTGGTGCCGTTCGGGTGGTGCGGGGGCGGGGCGCGGCGGTCGGTCGAGGTGCGCGTCCGGCGACTAGACTCGTCGGGTCGTAGTCGACGTTTCAGGGAGACCAGGTGACCGTCCAGCCGATCAGACTCTTCGGCGACCCCGTCCTGCGCACCAAGGCCGACGAGGTGGTCGACTTCGACAAGGAGCTGCGCACCCTCGTCAAGGACCTCTGGGACACGATGGAGGACCAGGGCGGAGCGGGGCTGGCCGCGCCGCAGCTGGGCGTGAGCCTGCGCGTGTTCACCTACCACTGCGACGGCTTCGCCGGGCACCTCATCAACCCCACCTGGACCGCCGTCGGCGACGACGGGCAGCTCGGCGAGGAGGGCTGCCTGTCCATCCCCGGCATGTCCTGGGACTGCTTCCGCAACAAGCACGTGGTCGCCCGCGGCTGGAACCTGCAGGGCGAGCCGATCGAGGTCGAGGGCACCGACCTGCTGGCGCGCTGCATCCAGCACGAGAGCGACCACCTCGACGGCGTGCTGTTCCTCGACCGGCTCGACGAGGAGACCCGCAAGACCGCGATGCGCGAGATCCGTCAGGCCTCCTGGTTCGAAGGCGCCGTCCCGGTGATGAAGCAGAACCCGCACCCGCTGTTCGGAGGGCGCTGAGGATGCGCGTGGTCTTCGCCGGAACCCCCGCGCCCGCCGTCCCCGCGCTGCGAGCGCTCATCGACTCCGACCGGCACGAGGTCGCCGCCGTCGTCACCCGCCCCGACGCGCCCGCCGGTCGAGGCCGCAAGCTCCTGCGCTCACCCGTCGGCGCGCTCGCCGACGAGCACGGCATCGAGGTCCTCACGCCCGCCAAGGCCTCCGAACCGGAGTTCCTGGCGCGGCTGCGCGAGATCGGCCCCGACTGCTGCCCGGTCGTCGCCTACGGCGCGCTGCTGCGCGACGAAGCGCTGTCGATCCCCGAGCACGGCTGGGTCAACCTGCACTTCTCGCTGCTGCCCGCGTGGCGCGGCGCCGCGCCCGTGCAGTCGGCGATCCGGCACGGCGACGAGATCACCGGTGCCAGCACCTTCCGCATCGTCCGCGAGCTCGACGCCGGGCCCGTCTTCGGCGTGGTCACCGAGCAGATCCGCCCGACCGACACCTCCGGTGAACTGCTGGAACGGCTCTCGATCTCGGGAGCCGGGCTGCTGGCGGCCACGCTCGACGGCATCGAGGACGGCAGCGTCCGGGCCGAGGAGCAGCCCACCGACGGCGTCAGCTACGCGCCGAAGGTCGCGGTCGAGGACGCCAAGGTCGACTTCACCGCGCCCGCCGCAGCGGTCGACCGGCTCGTCCGCGCCGTCACCCCGGAACCCGGGGCGTGGGCGCTGCTGGGCGAGGACCGGTTCAAGCTCGGCCCGGTGAGCATCACCGACGAGACGCTGCCGCCCGGCGAGATCAGGGCCGGGAAGCGGCGGGTGCTGGTGGGCACCGGCACGACCGCGGTCGCGCTCAGCGACGTGCAGGCGGCGGGCAAGAAGCGCATGGCCGCCACCGACTGGGCCCGCGGAACACGCATCGAGCAAGGAGAAAAGCTCCAGTGAACGAACGCCGCCGACGGCCCTCCCGCCCGTCGAAGGCCCGACCGCCGCAGCGCAAGGCCAACCCGCGACCGGTCGACGTCGACCCGGTGCGGCTGGTGGCGGTGGAGACGCTGCGCGCGGTCCGGGAGCGCGACGCGTACGCGAACCTGGCGCTGCCACCGCTGCTCAAGCAGCGCCGCCTGTCCGGTCGCGACGCGGCGCTGGCCACCGAGCTCACCTACGGCGCGTGCCGGGCGCAAGGCCTGCTGGACTCGGTGATCGACGAGTGCAGCACCCGCCCGCTGTCCGAGATGGACCCGAAGCTGCTGGACGCGCTGCGCGTCGGGGTGTACCAGATCCTGCGCACCCGGATTCCCGCGCACGCCGCTGTCGCCTCCACTGTGGACATCGTTCGGTTCGAGAACGGTTCCAAGCTCTCCGGTTTCGCCAACGCCGTGCTGCGGCGCGCCGCGGAGTTCGACGAGCAGGAGTGGGTCGACAAGATCGCCCCGGACCGCTCCAAGGACCCCATCGGCTACCTGGCGGCCAAGCACGCGCATCCGAAGTGGATCGCGCAGGCCTTCGCCGACGCCCTCGGGCTCGACGAGCTCGAAGAGGCGTTGGCCGCCGACGACGCCCGCCCCGCCGTGCACCTGACCGCTCGGCCCGGGGAGATCAGCTCCGACGAGCTCGCCGCCATCACCGGCGGCGACCCGGCGCCCTACTCGCCCTACGGGGTGCGGCTCGAATCCGGTGCCGGTGACCCGGGCGACCTGGAACCGGTGCAGGAGGGCTTCGCCGTCGTCCAGGACGAGGGCAGCCAGCTGGTGAGCCTCGCGGTCACCAAGCCCGAGGTCGAGGGCCCGGACCTGCGCTGGCTCGACCTGTGCGCCGGGCCCGGCGGGAAGGCCGGGCTGCTGGGCGCGCTGGTGACCCTCGACGGCGGCACGCTGGACGCCGTCGAACCCGCCAAGCACCGGGCCGAGCTCGTGCGCACGGCCACCGAAGGCCTGTCGGTCGCCGTGCACACCGGCGACGGCCGCGACCCCGGGCTGGAACCCGGCTTCGACCGGGTGCTCGTGGACGCGCCCTGCACCGGGCTCGGCGCGCTGCGGCGCCGCCCGGAGGCGCGCTGGCGGCGACAGCCCGGCGACGTCGGCGAGCTGACCAAGCTGCAGCGCGAACTGCTCACCTCGGCGATCCGGCTCACCCGCCCAGGAGGCGTCGTCGGCTACGTCGTGTGCTCGCCGCACCTGCCCGAGACCGAAGGCGTGGTCGCCGACGTCGTGCGCCGCACCGGCGTCACCCAGCTCGACGCCCGCGAGCACTTCCCGGACGTGCCCGACCTCGGCGACGGCCCGGGCGTGCAGCTCTGGCCGCACAAGCACGGCACCGACGCGATGTTCTGCGCCCTGTTCCGGGTCTGACGAAGGGAGGTCCGAAGTGGACTACCGGGAGTGGTTGAAGGTCGCCGTGCAGGAGGCCGAGTCCGGTCTGGCTTCCGGCGGCATCCCGATCGGCGCCGCGCTGATCGGCTCCGGCGGCGACGTCCTGGGGCGCGGCCACAACCGGCGCGTGCAGGACGACGACCCGTCGGTGCACGGCGAGACCGCGGCCTTCCGCAACGCGGGCAGGCAGCGCTCCTACGGCGGCACCACGATGGTCACCACGCTCTCGCCGTGCTGGTACTGCAGCGGGTTGATCAGGCAGTTCGGCATCGGACGGGTCGTCATCGGCGAGGCCCGCAACTTCCACGGCGGTCACGACTGGCTCGCCGAGCACGGCGTGGACGTCGTCGTCCTCGACGACCCCGGCTGCACCCGGATGATGACCGAGTTCATCGCCGCGCACCCCCGGCTGTGGAACGAGGACATCGGCGAGGACTGAGACCGTCGTCTCAGGGGGAACATCGCCGGGCGCGGCCCGGTTGACCGGAGCACGCCCGGTCGATGAGGGTTGGGCGGCCCAGAGATCGAACGACAGGTGGTTCGCATGTCCTCCACTCCGGTCGAAGTGACCCGCACCGGCTCGCACGCCTTCACCGCGACCAACTCCCGGGGTGCCGAGGTCGCCGTCGGGCTCGACGGAGCTCCCGGCGCGTTCACCCCAGGTGAGCTGCTGCTCGCCGCCGTCGCCGCGTGCTCGGCCGTGACCAGCGAGAATCTGTTCGTCCGGCGCATCGGTGAGGACGCCGAGCTGGTCGCGCGCGCCGACCGGACGAAGAGCCCCGAGGACGAGCACAAGTTCGCCGAGATCCAGGTCTCCTTGGAGGCCGACCTCGACGGCGTCGAGGACCGCGACAAGGTGCTGAACGCGGTGCAGCGCGCCATCGAGAAGTACTGCACGGTCAGCCGCTCGGTGGAGGAGTCCACCCCCATCAACCTCACGCTCCCGCGCTGAGCCACCTCGCCAGTTCCCAGTTTTAGTCCAAACCGAGCCATGATCATGTCCGAAATGTCGGCTCAGTTTGGACTAAAACTGGGAACTGCCTCCGCGGCCCGGAGTCCTCCGGCGTTGGCAACTGTTTCGCATCCTGGGGGGCTCGTGATCGACTGGGCGTCGTAGGGTGCTCGGATGTCCGAAGCGGTCGGGCCACGAGCAGGAGGCAGCACAGGTGGTTGAGGACACCGCACCGGCACAGCGGTCCGGGTTGCGCCGGGCGCTCTCCGGGCGCCAGGTCGGCATGATCGCCATCGGCGGTGCCATCGGGACGGGGTTGTTCCTCGGATCCGGCCTGGCGATCTCCATCGCCGGACCCGCGGTGATCATCGCCTACGCCGTCGCGGCCTTCGCCGCTCTCGCGCTCGCCTACGCCCTCGCCGAGATGGTCGTCGTGCATCCCGAAGCCGGCGGCTTCGGCGCGGTGATCCGCGAATACCTCGGCGGACTGCCCGGTTTCATCTCGCGCTGGATCTACTGGGCCGCCCAGGTGGTCAACATCGGCAGCGAGGTCATCGCCGCCGGCCTCTACCTGCAGTTCTGGTACCCGGCCCTGCCGCTGTGGGTCCCGGTCGTGGGCTTCTCCGCGCTGATGCTGGCGGTCAACCTCGCCGCCGTGCGCTTCTTCGGCGAGTTCGAGTACTGGTTCGCCATGATCAAGGTCATCACCATCGTGGTGTTCGTGGTGCTCGGCGTCGTCTACATCGTCTTCGGCCTGCCCGGTCACGCGCCCGCTGGTGTCGGGGCGCTGACCGACCACGGGGGCTTCCTGCCCAACGGCCTCGGCGCGGTGTGGCTCGCGCTGACCGTGGTCACCTTCTCCTACCTGGGCACCGAAGCGGTGTCGATGACCGCCGCCGAGTCCCGCGACCCCGCCCGCGACGTGCCGCGCGCCGCCCGCAGCACCGTGCTGCGGCTCGCGCTGTTCTACGTGATGGGCATGCTCGTGGTCGTCTCGATCCTGCCGTGGGATCAGATCTCCTCGTCCGACGACGTCACGCAGAGCCCCTTCGTGCGGCTGTTCAGCATGGTCGGCATCCCCGCCGCGGCCGGGATCATGAACTTCGTGGTGCTCACCGCGGCCCTCTCGGCGATGAACACCAACCTCTACCTGACCGCCCGCATGACCCACTCGCTCGCGCTCGACGGGTACGCGCCCCGGTGGTTCGCCGGGGTCAGCCGCAACGGGGTCCCGCGCCGCGCGCTGGTGCTCTCGGCGGTGGGACTGGCGCTGGCCGCAGCGCTGGCGGTGTTCACCGAGGAGAGCGCGTTCCCGCTGCTCATCGGCCTGGCGCTGTTCGCGGCGCTGGTGGTGTGGCTGATGATCTTCGCCTCGCACCTGGTGTTCCGCCGCCGCCGCGCGGCCCAGGGCCTGGACCCCTCGCCGGTCCGGCTGCCGGGCGCTCCGGTGACCACCGTGCTGGCGATGCTGTTCGTCGCGGCGGTGCTGCTGACGACCCCGTTCACCGAGCAGTTCAACACCGCGTGGAAGGCGGGCGTGCCGTTCCTGGTGGTGCTGTGCGTCGCCTACTACGCGATCAACCGCGCGAAGCCGGGCTTGACCGAGAAAGGTGCCCCCGGCGACCGTTCGTGACGGGGACGCCTCCATCGGAGGAGGGCGTGAGGTCGGCGCGGTGGCGGGGGATTTAAACTCGCGCATGTGTCGAACCAGCCGATGATCGCGCCTTCCATCCTCTCCGCAGACTTCGCCCGGCTCGCCGACGAGATCTCCGCCGTGGGCGGAGAACCCGGCAAGCGGGCCGACTGGCTCCACGTCGACGTGATGGACGCGCACTTCGTGCCGAACCTCACGCTCGGCCTGCCCGTCGTCGAGTCGATCCTCAAGACCACGGACATCCCGGTCGACTGCCACCTCATGATCGAGAACCCGGACCGCTGGGCGCCGGGTTACGCCGAGGCGGGCGCGCACAACGTCACCGTGCACGCCGAGGCCGCCGGCGACCCGGTCAACCTCGCCAAGGACCTGCACGCCGCGGGTGCCAAAGCGGGCCTGGCGATCAAGCCGAACACCGACTTCGACGACTACGTCGAGATCCTCAAGCACTACGACACGCTGCTGGTGATGTCGGTCGAGCCCGGCTTCGGCGGCCAGAAGTTCATGGCCGAGGTGCTGGACAAGGCCCGCAAGGCCCGCCGGCTCGTCGACACCGGCCACCTGAAGCTGCTCGTCGAGATCGACGGCGGCATCAACGCCGAGACCATCGAGCAGGCCGCCGAAGCCGGCGTCGACTGCTTCGTGGCGGGCTCGGCGGTCTACAACGCCGAGGACCCGGCGCAGGCCATCGAGGCGCTGCGCGGGACCGCCACCCCGGCCTTCACCCAAGCCCGGGCCTGATCACCACCGCCGCGCATCGCCCGAGGAGCACGCCATGACCGCTGAGGTCGAGCACCGGGCGATGCGCGCCGCGATCGAGGCCGGGGAGCGGGTGCGCGGCACCACCAGCCCGAACCCGCCGGTCGGCTGCGTGATCCTCGACGCGCGCGGTGAGGTCGCCGGTGTCGGCGCCACCAGCCCGCCCGGTGGCCCGCACGCCGAGGTCAACGCCCTGCGCGAAGCCGGTTCCCGCGCCGAAGGCGGGACCGCCGTGGTCACCCTCGAACCCTGCGCGCACACCGGCCGGACCCCGCCGTGCGCCGACGCGCTGCGCGCCGCCGGGATCGCGCGCACCGTGCACGCGGTCTCCGACCCGAACCCGTCGGCCTCCGGCGGTGCCGCGATCCTGCGGGCGGCCGGAGTCGACGTCCACAGTGGTCTGCTCGCCGGCGAGGTCGCGAAAGGGGCGCTGCGGGCGTGGTTGCACTTCGTCCACACCGGACGCCCGCACGTGACCTGGAAGTACGCGGCCACGTTGGACGGACGGTCGGCGGCCGAGGACGGCACCAGCAAGTGGATCAGCTCGGCGGAGTCCCGAGCCGAGGTGCACCGGGTGCGCGCCGCGATGGACGCCATCATCGCGGGAACCGGGACGATCCTCGCCGACGACGCGCAGCTGACCGCCCGCGACCCGAACGGCGCGCTGCTGGAGCGGCAACCGCTGCGGGTGGTCATCGGCGATCGCGACCTCCCACCGGAGGCCCGGGTGCTCGACGACGCGGCCGACACGCTCCGCCTGCCCGGCGGTGACCCCGCCGCGGCGCTGGCCGAGCTCGCCGGGCGCGGCGTGGTCGACGTGCTGCTGGAAGGCGGGCCGACCCTGGCCGGCGCCTTCTGGAATGTGGGACTGGTCGACCGCGTGCTGGCCTACATCGCACCGGCTCTGCTGGGATCAGGACCCGCAGCGCTGGGAAATGCCGGGGTGGGAAGCATCTCGCAAGCATGGCGGTTGCGAATCGAAGAGACGACGATGAGTGGCCCGGACGTGCGCATCAGCGCGGTCCCGAAGGACTGAGTCCTTGAGCGGCGGGCAGCGAGGCCCGCAGGGCAGGCAGGAGGCAGCAGTGTTCACCGGGATCGTCGAGGAACTCGGCACCATCGAGTCCGTGGAGCCCCTTGAGGACGGCTCGCGGCTGACCATCAGCGGTCCGGTGGTCACCCAGGACGCCAAGCACGGCGACTCGATCGCGGTCAACGGCGTGTGCCTGACCGTGGTCACCACCGAGGCCGGCTCGTTCACCGTCGACGTGGTCTCCGAGACGCTGCGCCGTTCCTCCCTCAAGCACGTCGACGCTGGTGAGCGGGTCAACCTGGAACGCGCCATGGCGCTGGGGGAGCGCCTGGGCGGGCACATCGTGCAGGGGCACGTGGACGGCACCGCCGTGCTGCGCGACACCGACGAGGCCACCGGGCTGACCTCCTTCGACCTCCCCGGCTGCCTCGCGCACTACCTGGTGGAGAAGGGTTCGATCACCGTCGACGGCGTGTCCCTGACCGTCGCCGAGATCGCCGACGGCGAGCCCGCGCGGTTCTCCGTCGCGCTGATCCCCACCACCAAGGAGCTGACGACCTTCGGCCGACGCGCCGCGGGTGACGAAGTGAACATCGAAGTGGATGTGCTGGCCAAGCACCTGGAAAGGCTCTCCGCAGCTCAGCTGGCTCAGCAGAACCATGGTGCACCCGCGGTGACGGGGGACAATGGCGGCAGCAGGGAGGCGCGATGAACCCCGAGGACGAGGTTTCGGAAACGGTGAGCACGAAGAAGTTCGACACCATCGAGCGGGCGTTGGCCGACATCGCGGCCGGCAAGGCCGTGATCGTCGTCGACGACGAGGACCGCGAGAACGAGGGCGACCTGATCTTCGCCGCGGAGAAGGCGACGCCTGAGCTGGTGGCCTTCATGGTCCGCTACACCTCGGGCTACATCTGCGTGGGCATGCCCGCCGAGGACTGCGACCGCCTCGACCTGCCCCCGATGTACCACTCCAACCAGGACCGCAAGGGCACCGCGTACGCGGTCACCGTGGACGCGGCGGAAGGCGTGACCACCGGGATCTCGGCGGCCGACCGCGCGCAGACGCTGCGCGTGCTCGCCGACGCCGAGGCCACCCCGAAGGACCTGACGCGCCCCGGCCACGTCGTGCCGCTGCGCGCCCGCGACGGCGGTGTGCTGCGCAGGCCCGGGCACACCGAGGCGTCGGTGGACCTGTCGCGGATGGCGGGCCTGCGGCCCGCGGGCGCGCTGTGCGAGATCGTCAGCCAGAAGGCCGAGGGCGACATGGCTCGGCGCGACGAGCTGGAGGTCTTCGCCGACGAGCACGACCTCGCGCTGATCACCATCGCCGACCTGATCACCTACCGCCGCCGCTTCGAGAAGCAGGTGGTGCGCGTCGCCGAGGCGCGCATCCCGACCGTGCACGGCACGTTCCGGACCTTCGGCTACGACAGCACGCTCGACGGCATCGAGCACCTGGCGATGGTCTACGGCGACATCGGCGACGGCGAGGACATCCTGGTCCGGGTCCACTCCGAGTGCCTGACCGGCGACGTCATCGGCTCGCTGCGCTGCGACTGCGGTCCGCAGCTGGACGCGGCGATGGAGCAGGTCGCCGAGGCCGGACGCGGCGTCGTGCTCTACATGCGAGGCCACGAGGGCCGCGGCATCGGGCTGATCCACAAGCTGCAGGCCTACCAGCTGCAGGACGACGGCGCCGACACCGTCGACGCCAACGTCGCCCTGGACCTGCCGGTGGACAGCCGCGACTACGGCCAGGGCGCGCAGATCCTCTGCGACCTGGGCATCAAGTCGATGCGGCTGCTGACCAACAACCCGGCCAAGCGGATCGGTCTGGAGGGCTACGGCCTGCGGATCGTCGACCGCGTGCCGCTGCCGATCCGCCCCAACCCGGAGAACATCCGCTACCTGCGGACCAAGCGCGACCGGATGGGGCACGTGCTGGACAATCTGGACGACGGTGAGGACTCCTCGATCGCCGGCGACACGGGAGTGACGGCCTGAGGCTCGTCGAAGCAGCAGGAGCTCTTGAAAACAGCACCTCAGGGGACCGTGATGCAACACGGCCACGAGAAACCTCCACACGCGAGGTCCGGCCGCGACGCAACCACCACTGACAAGCGCGGAGAGGCGGAACAGTCATGAGCGGGGAAGGCAGGCCGCGGGTCAGCGTGCCCGAGGCCGGCGACCTGAAGGTGGGCATCGCGGCGATCCGCTGGCACGAGCACCTGGTCGAGCAGATGCTCGAACGAGCCGTGGAAGCGGCCAAGGAAGCCGGCATCGCCGAGCCGACCGTCGTCCGCGTGCCCGGCTCGGTGGAGCTGCCGGTCGTGTGCCAGCAGCTGGCGCACTCGCACGACGCGGTCGTCGCGCTCGGCGTGGTCATCCGCGGTGGCACCCCGCACTTCGAGTACGTGTGCGACTCGGTCACCCAGGGCCTGACCCGGGTGTCGCTGGACGAGTCCACGGCGGTCGGCAACGGCGTCCTGACCTGCGACACGCTGGAGCAGGCCGAGGCGCGAGCCGGGTTCACCGACTCGGTGGAGGACAAGGGGTTCGAGGCCACCGCGGCGGCGCTGGAGACGGCGCTCGTGCTGCGGGACCTGCGCGGCGGAGCCGACGGCGACCGGGGGTTCCTGTGAGCGCTGCAACCGTCGACGTGCGCCCGCGCAAGGTGCGCCGGGTCGCGATCCCGATCGCGATCCTGCTGGTGGGAGTGTTCGCACTGGTCGGGACGCTGCTGCGGGACACCCCGACCGGGGTGGTCTTCAACGTCTCCGACCAGATCGCGATGGGCTTCCTCGGCCTGCTGCTGGCCTCCGGCGTGATGCTGCTGACCAGGCCGCGACTGCGAGCCGATGCCGAGGGCCTGGAGGTCCGCAACATCATCGGCACCCAGCGCATCCCGTGGCAGCTGGTGCAGGGCGTCACGTTCCCCGACGGAGCGCCGTGGGCGCGGGTGGAGCTGCCCGAGGACGAGTACGTCCCGATCATGGCCGTCCAGGCCACCGACGGGAACCACGCGGTCACCGCGATGCGCGAGCTCCGCGAACTCCGCCGCTCGATCGACGCCTGACCGGCCCGAGACCACGAGAGCCCCGGTGATCGCCGACGCGATCACCGGGGCTCTTCGCGCGTCTGGCGAGGTCAGCCCGCGGAGACGAGGTCGCAGACGAAGACGAGGGTCTCGTTCGGGGCGATCACGCCGGGCACGCCGCGCGGGCCGTAGCCCATGTGCGGCGGGATGGACAGGCGACGGCGGCCGCCGACCTTCATGCCCTGCAGGCCCTTGTCCCAGCCCTCGATGACCATGCCGGAGCCCAGCTGCAGCTGGAGCGGCTGACCGCGGTTCCAGCTCGCATCGAACTCCTCGCCGGTGCTGTGCGACACGCCCACGTAGTGCGCGGCCACGTTGTCGCCGACCTTCGCCTCGGCACCGTCGCCGACGACGATGTCCTCGATCACCAGATCGGCCGGCGGCTCACCGGTGGGGGCCTCGACGACGGGCTTCTCGTTGCTCACGGAAGTGCTCCTAGATTCGGGAACGTCTCACCGACCATTGTGGTCACACCCCACCCGGGTCGCACCCCACCCCCAAGAACCCCGGAATCCCGTTCCACCTCACCGGGAAACCGGCCCTCAAGGGATCTCCGCTCAGCGACGGGGGCGGACGACGGGGGCTGCCAGGGCCACCACCAGGGCGAGGGCGGCCGGGATGAGCAGGGCCGTGGTGAGGTCGGTCCAGTGGGTGATCACGCCGATGATGACCGGCCCCGCCAGCAGCCCGCCGTAGCCGAGGGTGCTGACCTGGGCGAGGTCGCGGCCCGCTCGTGCCGGGTCGCGGGTGCCCGCCGCGCTGAAGACCTGCGGGATGATGCAGGACAGGCCGATCCCAAACAGGGCGAAGCCGATGATCGCCGCCACCGGGTGGTGCGCCAGCAGTCCCGCGCCCATGCCGACACCCGCGATGAGACCGCAGGTGCGGACCAGCACGACCGGTCCGAAGCGGGACACCAGGCCGTCGCCGAGGAAGCGGCAGATGGCCATCATCGTGGAGAACACCGCGTACCCGATCGCCGCGACCGCCGGGCTCGTGAGCAGCTCGTCGTGCAGGTACAGCGGGGACCAGTCGGCCATCGAGCCCTCGCCCAGTGAGCAGCTGAACGCCAGGACGCCCAGCAGCAGGATCGCCGGCGAGATGCCGCGAGCGCGACTCCGCTCGGCCGCCTCCTGCGGTTCGGCGGGCAGCAACCGCCGCCGCGACACCTCGACCAGCACCGCGAGCGCGGCGGCCGCCAGCGTGAAGTGCACCGGCACCGGCACGTCGAGCTGCGCGGCCACCGCCCCGGCGCCCGAGCCCAGCAGGCCGCCGATGCTGAACAGCGCGTGGAAGGTGATCACGATGGGCCGCGAGTAGTGCCGCTGCACCTGCATCGAGTGGGCGTTCATCGCCACGTCGACGACGCCGTGCCCGGCGCCGAACAGCACCAGGCCCCCCACCAGCACCGGAAGCGAACCCGCGTAACCGGGAAGCAGCAGTCCCGCCGCCATCACCAGTCCGCCCGGCCCCAGCACGCGGGCGCTGCCGAAGCGGTCCGAGAGGTGCCCGACGAACTGCATCGCCAGCACCGAACCCACCGCGATCGCGAACAGCGCGACCGTCATCCGGCCGTCGTCGAGCTCCAGATCTCGCTTGATCGCGGGGATCCGCGCGGTCCAGGTCCCCAAGGCCGCGCCGGTGGCCACGAAGTAGCCGATCACTCCCCAGCGTGCGCGACGTGCGGAAACCGTTGGAGCTTCGGTGGTTTCAGACAAGAGCGCTCACACCCCCATGGAAGCGCTTCGGTGTTCGAAACGCAACGATTCGGGCGGGGAGTGTGGGCGAGCCCGCATGGGCGCGATGCCCGTCGTGGGGGACAATGGCGGGTGGTCGTCGGTAGGAGGAGATCGTGAGCGTGGCCCAGGAGCGCAACCTTCGGTTGGTCCGAGACGAGAGCGCCGAGCCCGGCGTCCGCCTCGGTGACATCAGGCTTCGCAACCGCCTGGTCACCTCGTCGAGCCTGCTGGGCTACGGCGTGGCCAACGCCAAGGTCATGGCCTACGGCATGAGCCCCATCTCCAACTTCGTGCCGCTGGAGCGCTTCGGCGCCGTCACCACCCGCACCGTCACGGTCGAGCCCCGCGAAGGCCACTTCACCACCAAGGACGACTGGGAGCTGCGCGAGCTGCCCGGCCTGCTCAAGCGCTACGGGCAGGCGCTGCGGCAGGTCGACGGGGGCTGGCTCAACGCCTTCGGCTGGTGCAACGTCGGCATCGACGCCTATCTGCGCGACTACTACCCGCGCACCCGGGAGCAGAACACGATCATGTCCGTCGGCGGGTTCTCCGTCGAGGAGTTCGTGACGCTGGTCGACAAGGTCAACGCCGCCGTCCCGGTCGGCGACATCGCGGCGCTGGAGTTCAACGTCTCCTGCCACAACGTCAACTTCGACTTCAACCAGATCATCGAATCGGTGCTCGCCGAAGCCGTGCCGCGCAGCAACCACCCGGTGATCCTCAAGCTCTCGCCCGACTACGACTACATCGGGCACGCCCGGCTCGCCGCGAAGCACGGCGTGTCCGCGCTGACCGCGATCAACACCGTCAAGGGCCTGCGGCTGGACCCCGAGACCGGGACGCCGCTGCTGAAGAACGGTTTCGGCGGTCTCTCCGGACGCGCGATCAAACCGATCGGGCTGCGCGTGATCAAGGAGCTGCGCGACGCCGACGTGACGCTGCCGATCATCGCCACCGGCGGCATCCGCAGCTTCGACGACTGCCGCGAGTACTTCTGGGCCGGTGCCGACGCCGTCAGCCTCGGCAGCGCCAGCTGGTTCGCCAGCTACCCCGGCTACGCCCTCTCGCCGATCTACGGCGCCCGCATCCGGAAACTGTTGCAGCGCATCGAGAACTACACACCCCCGGCCCGCTGACGACCAACCCCCGGGGATGGGTGATTCGCGACCGGTGACACCGCCCGAGATGGTAGACAGTGATCAAGGGCACTGCCGTCTGCCGACTGGGGAGGCAACACCATGGCTGGTTATGGGGATTTCGGAAGCAGTCTGAGGGATCTGCCGCGGCTGCGCGCCACTCGCAGCGGTCGCGTGTCGAGCTGGGACACCTCCGGGGGCAACACCGACAACGTGCGCATCATGCCGGGGGAGACCCGGATGCTGGCCGACATCACCGGACCTGGCGTGATCACCCACATCTGGTGCACGGTCGCGCTCGATCACGTCGGCGAGGCCGTCGAGCTCGAAGGCGACTACCTGCGCCGGCTCGTCCTGCGCATCACCTGGGACGACCAGCCGCACGCCGCCGTCCTGGTGCCGCTCGGCGACTTCTTCGGCGTCGGCCACGGGCGCAGCGTCAACTTCAGCTCCGCGCCGCTGCAGATGAGCCCGCAGGACGGCAAGGGGTTCAACTGCTGGTTCGCGATGCCCTTCGCCGGACGCGCCCGCGTCGAGCTGATCAGCGAGATGAGCGTCAAGCCCGTCACGTTCTACTTCTACGTCGACTACGAGAGCTACGGCGAACCCGATCCGGAACTCGCCTACTTCCACGCGCAGTGGCGGCGGCAGAACCCCACCGACGGCGTCCCGCAGGGCGACCAGACCAACGAGGAGTTCCTCTTCGGCGGCCACAACACCGACGGCGCGGGCAACTTCGTGATGCTGGAGGCCGAAGGCCGCGGGCACTACGTCGGCACCGTCCTCAACGTGCACAACCTGCGCGAGACCACCGCCTGGAACTGGTACGGCGAGGGCGACGACATGTTCTTCATCGACGGAGAACCCTGGCCGCCGCGGCTGCACGGCACCGGAACCGAGGACTACTTCAACACCGCCTGGTGCCCGAACCAGGAGTACCACGCGCCCTACCACGGGATCACCATGGCGGGCGGGGAGAACTGGAGCGGTCAGGTGTCCTACTACCGCTTCCACGTCGAGGACCCGATCGTCTTCGACCGCTCCATCAAGGCGACCATCGAGCACGGCCACGCCAACAAGCGCTCCGACGACGTCTCCTCCACGGCCTACTGGTACCAGACCCTCCCAGCCCTCCCCGTCACCCTCGCCCCAGTCCAAGACCGCCTCCCCCGTCCCCTGTGACAGTCACCCGGGTGCGTGGAGGTGCCAATTTCTTAAGTATTTGAGGCTCACCCGGGTGACGTTCAAATACTTAAGAAATTGAGTTCCGCTTTAGACGTGGGTGGGCATGGGGCCGCCGTTGTAGGTGAGGGTGTCGGCGAAGGCCTCGGCGAGGTCCATGTCGCGCTCGTCGGCCTCGGCGTAGGCGCGGTGGAGGTTGAGCACGATGCGCTCGGCGTCCGGCCAGTTCGCGAATTCGCCGAGGTCGCAGCGCTTCGCGGCCTCCAGCGGGCTGAGGTCGTCGGTGCGGCCCTTGCGGGCGGTGTCCAGGACGAAGCGGTAGTAGCGCGCGTGGTCCTCCAGGACGCGGGGGAGCGCGGTGCCCGGCAGCGTCGAGCCGTGGCCCGGAACCACCGCGGTGGGGCGGAATCCCGCCAGCCACTCCAAGGACCTCAGCGCGCCCTCGACCGATCCCATGAACACCAGCGGCGTCACGCCGTGGAACAGCAGATCCCCGCTGAACAGCACCGACGCGTCCGGCACCCAGGCGACCACGTCGCCCGGCGTGTGGGCCGAGTAGCCCGGGTGGTGCAGCTCGACGGCCCGATCGCCCACGTGCAGCGTCAACGAGTCGTTCAGCACCACCGACGGCGGCCGGTGCTCGGTGATGTCCCACTGCGGCACGGGTTCCCAGACCGGCGGGGGCTGGTGCAGGAGCGTGTCGGCGAGGATGCCCTCGCGGGTCGCGGAATGTCCCACGACGACGGTGGAATCCGGCAGCAGCGCGTTGCCGTGGGTGTGGTCGCCGTGCAGGTGTGTGTTGACCGCGAAGCGGATCGGCGCGTCCCCGCCCTCGGCACCCACGGCGTCCAGGAAGCGGCGGGTGCGCAGCGCGGTCGCGCAGGTGTCGACCAGCACGATCCCGTCGTCGGAGAAGATCGCGCCCGCGTTGTTGATCCACCACGAGCCGTCCGGCTGCACCCAGGCGTGCACGCCTGGTCCGACCTCGCAGAGCGAGGCGCGGTCGGGGGCGGATCGGTCGGGGGCTCGGTCCGGACTGGTGTTGGCGTAGCTCAAGGTGACCTCCCGGCGGCGCGTGCGAAGATCGCGGACCACCCAGTGTGCCCTGATCCGCACCCGGTGTGGTGACCGGCCGCCGATGAGTCCCGTCGGGGTTCGCACGTAGGCTGGTGGCGTGGCCGACCCGTCCACCTACCGACCAGCACCAGGCACGATCCCGGACGCCCCGGGCGTGTACCGCTTCCACGACGCCGACGGGCGCGTGATCTACGTCGGCAAGGCGAAGAGCTTGCGCAGCAGGCTTTCCTCGTACTTCGCCGATCTCGCCGGGCTGCATCCGCGCACCCGGCAGATGGTCACCACCGCCACCGGTGTGCGGTGGACCGTGGTGGGCACCGAAGTCGAGGCCCTGCAGCTGGAGTACTCCTGGATCAAGGAGTACGACCCCAAGTTCAACGTCCGCTACCGCGATGACAAGTCCTACCCGGTGCTGGCGGTGACGCTGCACGAGGAGTACCCGCGGCTGCACGTCTACCGCGGCCCGCGCAAGCGCGGCGTGCGCTACTTCGGTCCCTACGCCCACGCGTGGGCGATCCGCGAGACGCTGGACATGCTGCTGCGGGTGTTCCCGGCGCGCACCTGCTCGGCCGGCGTGTTCAAGCGGCACTCGCAGATCGGCCGCCCGTGCCTGCTCGGCTACATCGGCAAGTGCTCGGCTCCCTGCGTGGGCCGGGTCAGCGCCGACGAGCACCGCGGCATCGTCGAGGACTTCTGCGACTTCCTGGCAGGTCAGACCGACCAGCTGATGCGCAGGCTCGACAAGCAGATGCAGGCCGCCTCCGCGGAGCTGGAGTTCGAGCGCGCCGCCCGGCTGCGCGACGACCTCGAAGCGCTGCGCCGCGCGATGGAGAAGCAGGCCGTGGTGCTCGGCGACGGCACCGACGCCGACGTCGTGGCCTTCGCCCAGGACGAACTCGCCGCGGCCGTGCAGGTCTTCCACATCCGCGGCGGCCGTGTCCGGGGCCAGCGCGGCTGGGTGATCGACAAGGTCGAGACCTCGGGTGACGAGACCAAGGACACCTCGGAGCTGACCTCCCAGTTCCTCACGCAGTTCTACGGGGAGCAGGCCGCCCTGGCCGACCAGGCCGACTCGGGAGGCAGCCCGGTGCCGCGCGAGGTGCTGGTGCCCGAGCTGCCCGAGGACTCCGAGACCATCGCCGGCTGGCTCGGCGAGCTGCGCGGCACCCGCGTCAGCCTGCGCGTTCCGCAGCGCGGTGATAAGCGTTCGCTGATGGAAACCGTGGAGCGCAACGCCAAGGAGGCCTTCCAGCAGTACAAGCTGCGCCGCGCAGGCGACCTCACCGCGCGCTCGGCGGCGCTGCAGGAGCTGCAGGAAGCGCTCGCGCTGGACACCGCTCCGCTGCGCATCGAGTGCATCGACGTCAGCCACGTGCAGGGCAGCGACGTGGTGGCCTCGCTGGTGGTCTTCGAGGACGGCGTCCCGCGCAAGTCCGAGTACCGCCGCTTCGAGGTCCGGGAGGGTGCTGAGGGCGGCGACGTCGGTTCGATCGACGAGGTCGTGCGCCGCCGGTTCGCCCGCTACCTCAGCGAGACCGCCAAGGAAGCCGCGCCCGCACCTCCGGACGGCGAGGCCGGTGCCGATCCCGCGATCGACCCGGACACCGGGCGTCCCAAGAAGTTCGCCTACCCGCCGAACCTGCTGGTCATCGACGGCGGCGGGCCGCAGGCCAACGCCGCGGCCGACGCGCTGACCGAGATGGGCATCACCGACGTCGCGGTGATCGGCCTGGCCAAGCGCCTCGAAGAGGTGTGGCTGCCCGCCGACCCCGATCCGGTGATCCTGGCGCGCACCAGCGAAGCGCTCTACCTGTTGCAGCGCGTGCGGGACGAGGCGCACCGCTTCGCCATCAGCTACCACCGGGCCAAGCGGAGCAAACGGATGACGGGATCCACATTGGACTCGATCCCGGGTCTGGGTGAGACTCGTCGCGCGGCGCTGCTCAAGCACTTCGGCTCGGTGAAGAAACTTCGCCAGGCCTCCGTCGACGACATCGTGGCGGTACCTGGGATCGGTCGCAGCACCGCGGAGACCGTGCACGCGGCGTTGGCCGAAGGGACAGCGGGAAAGCAAGGGGAGCAAAGTGAGTGACGAGCATTCGGGCATCGAGGTCGCCGTCGTCAGCGGCCTGTCCGGAGCGGGCCGCAGCACCGCGGCCAAGTGCCTGGAGGACCTCGGCTGGTTCGTGGTGGACAACCTGCCGCCGGAGCTGATCGCCACCATGGTCGAGCTGGGGGCCCGCTCAAGCGGCCAGATCACCCGCGTCGCGGTGGTGATGGACGTGCGCAGCCGCGCCTTCACCGAAGACCTCGGCTCGGTGATCAAGGACCTCGACGCCCGCGGCTACAAGCCGAAGGTGCTGTTCCTTGAGGCCACCGACGAGGTGCTGATCCGGCGCTTCGAGCAGGTCCGGCGCGGCCACCCGATGCAGGCGGACGGGCGGCTCGCCGACGGCATCGCCGCCGAGCGCTCGCTGCTGTCGAAGCTGCGCTCGGAGGCCGACCTGGTGCTCGACACCACCGGCCTGTCCGTGCACCAGCTGCGCAGCAAGATCGAGGACGCCTTCGGCACCGAGGCCAGCACCCGCACCCGGGTGACCGTGCTGTCCTTCGGCTACAAGTACGGCCTGCCGATGGACGCCGACCTGGTCATGGACTGCCGGTTCCTGCCCAATCCCTTCTGGATCCCCGAGCTGCGCGAGTTCAACGGCCTCGACGACGAGGTCCGCAACTACGTGCTCGGCCAGGAGGGCGCCGAGGAGTTCATGGACAGCTACCAGCAGCTGCTGCGGCTCGTCGGCGCCGGTTACCACCGCGAGGGCAAGCGCTACCTGACGCTGGCGTTGGGCTGCACGGGAGGCAAGCACCGCAGCGTCGCGCTGGTCGAAGAACTGGCGCGCAGGCTCGCCGAGGACGACGGGATGATGGTCAAGACGGTCCACCGGGACCTGGGGCGCGAGTGACGGGCGAGCAGGAGGACCGGCAGCTCCGCGCGGTCGCCCTGGGCGGTGGGCACGGGCTGCAGGCGTCGCTGGCGGCGCTGCGCCGGATCACCTCCGACGTGACGGCCGTGGTGACGGTCGCCGACGACGGCGGGTCCTCCGGGCGGCTGCGCCGCGAACTCGGCCTGCTGCCCCCCGGCGACCTGCGCAAGGCGCTGGCGGCGCTGGCCGACGACGGCGAGCAGGGGAAGCTGTGGTCGCAGGTGTTCCAGCACCGCTTCGGCGGTTCGGGGGCGCTGGCCGGGCACGCGGTCGGCAACCTGCTGCTGGCCGGGCTGCTGGAAGTCCTGGAGGACCCGGTCGAGGTGCTCGACCACGCGTGCGCGCTGCTCGGGGTCCGCGGGCGGGTGCTGCCGATGTCGACGCGGCCGCTGGACATGATCGGTGACGTCGTCGGGCTCGACTCCGATCCGGAGGCCGTGCGCACCATTCGAGGACAGGTAGCACTAGCGAGTACACCCGGTCGGGTGAAACAGGTGCGATTGCACGCGAACGGGGGCGACGCGCCGACCGCGTGCCCGCAAGCCGTTGAGGCGGTCGCGGGTGCCGATCTGGTGCTGCTCGGACCCGGCTCCTGGTTCACCAGCGTTCTGCCACATCTGCTGGTCCCGGAGCTGCACGAGGCCTTGGTGACCACCTCGGCGCGTCGATTCGTGGTGCTCAACCTCATCCCTCAGCCGGGTGAGACGGCGGGCTTCTCGCCCGAACAACACCTCGACGTACTCTCGCAACACGCGCCCCGGCTGAAGGTCGACGCCGTGCTCGCCGATGCGGATTCCGTGCCCACCCCGGACCGGTTGCGCTCGGCGGCCTCGGACCTGGGCGCCTGGACCTTGCTGGACAAGATCGCCGCGCCCGCCGTGCCGGGACGGCACGACCCGCAGGCGCTCGCGGCGAGCCTGCGGGCCGCACTGGAGAGGAGGACGGACCAGTGGCGATGACCGCGGCGGTCAAGGACGAGTTGAGCCGGTTGTCGGTGAGCAAGACGTGCTGCCGGCGGGCGGAGGTCTCGTCGTTGCTGCGTTTCGCCGGCGGACTGCACATCGTCGCCGGACGGGTGGTGGTCGAGGCCGAACTCGACAGCGGATCCACCGCGCGCAGGCTCCGCAAGGAGATCCACGAGCTGTTCGGGCACCACTCCGACGTGCACGTGATCACCTCCGGCGGACTGCGCAAGGGCACCCGCTACGTGGTGCGCGTGGTCAAGGACGGTGAAGGGCTGGCCCGGCAGACCGGCCTGCTCGACCCGCGCGGCCGGCCCGTGCGCGGCCTCCCCGCCCACGTGGTCTCCGGCGGCTCCTGCGACTCCGAAGCCGCCTGGCGCGGCGCCTTCCTCGCGCACGGCTCGCTCACCGAACCGGGCCGGTCCTCGTCGCTGGAGGTCACCTGCCCCGGGCCGGAAGCAGCGCTCGCGCTGGTCGGCTCGGCCCGGCGGATCGGCGTGTCGGCCAAGTCGCGCGAGGTGCGCGGCGCCGACCGGGTCGTGGTCCGCGACGGCGACGCCATCGGCGCCCTGCTCACCCGGCTCGGCGCGCACTCCAGCGTCCTGTCCTGGGAAGAGCGGCGGATGCGCCGCGAGGTGCGCGCCACCGCCAACCGGCTGGCCAACTTCGACGACGCCAACCTGCGCCGGTCGGCCCGCGCCGCCGTCGCCTCGGCCGCCCGCGTCGAACGCGCGCTGGACCTGCTCGGCCCCAACGCCCCCGACCACCTCACCGTCGCGGGCCGGCTGCGACTGGCCCACCGCCAGGCGTCGCTGGAGGAGCTCGGGCAGCTCGCCGACCCTCCGATGACCAAGGACGCGGTGGCCGGCCGCATAAGGCGTCTGCTGGCGATGGCCGACAAGCGCGCCCGCGAGCTCGGCGTCCCCGACACCGAATCCGCGGTGACAGCGGAGATGCTCGAAGCGGAGGCTTGATCTCCGAGCTCCTCGTGCCTGGCGATGCGGATTGTGGGGCTCGGTTTGGTGGGGGTGGGGAAGTTCTCATGAAAACTTCCCCACCCCCACCAAACCGGCACCAACCGGACTCCACCCACGTCACTGAGGTGACCCGCGACTTCCGGTTGGTCAGGTGGCGAACGGGAAGCGGCTGCGCCGCTTGGCCCGAACCGGTGCAGAGATTCCGATCACCGGGTGGCGCATTTCCGTCAAGGATCCACGTGGGCTTCTGAACTGCAAAGATGCCGTCCACTGGGGGTTCGGCGGGTATCCTCGGGGTGGCTCACCCGAACGCGCGGTGGGAGCCCGCGCCCGCCCACGTGCGGGGGCTCCCGAGGCAGATAGGGTGAGCCCGAGACCATCAACTCACCCGCCGAGGTCATCGGCAGGGTCAGTCACGAGGAGAGATCGGCGTGACCGTTCGCGTAGGCATCAACGGCTTCGGTCGGATCGGGCGGAACTTCTGGCGTGCGGCGGCCGCCAGCGATCACGACATCGAGATCGTGGCCGCCAACGACCTGGGCGACGTCGCGACCATGGCGCACCTGCTCAAGTACGACACCATCCTCGGTCGTCTCGACCAGGAGGTGAAGGTCACCGGAGAGGGCATCGAGGTGGGCGGCAAGCTCATCAAGATCCTCGCCGAGCGCGACCCGGGCAAGCTGCCGTGGGGCGACCTGGGTGTGGACGTCGTCGTCGAGTCCACCGGCTTCTTCACCAAGGCCGAGGACGCGCGCAAGCACGTCGACGAGGGTGGCGCCAAGAAGGTCATCGTCTCCGCCCCGGCCAAGGGCGAGGACCTGACCGTGGTGCTGGGCGCCAACGACGAGAAGTACGACGGCACGCAGACCGTCATCTCCAACGCCTCCTGCACCACCAACTGCCTCGCGCCGATGGTGAAGGTCCTCAACGACACCTTCGGCATCGAGCAGGGCCTGATGACCACGGTGCACGCCTACACCGCGGACCAGAACCTGCAGGACGGCCCGCACTCCGACCTGCGCCGCGCCCGCGGTGCCGCGGTCAACGTCGTCCCGACCGGCACCGGCGCGGCCAAGGCCATCGGCCTGGTCATCCCGGAGCTCAACGGCAAGCTCGACGGCTACGCCATGCGCGTGCCCGTGCCCACCGGTTCGGTCACCGACCTGACCGCCACGGTCAAGAAGGACGCCACCGTCGAGTCGGTCAACGAGGCCTTCAAGGCCGCTGCCGCCGAGGGCCGGTTCAAGGGCATCCTCAAGTACAACGAGGACCCGATCGTCTCCAGCGACATCGTCACCGACCCGCACTCGACGATCTTCGACGCGCCGCTGACCAAGGTCATCGGCAACCAGGTCAAGATCGTCGGCTGGTACGACAACGAGTGGGGCTACTCCAACCGCCTCGCCGACCTCACCGCCCTGGTCGGTTCGAAGCTGTCCTGATCTTGCTCCCCACTCGTCCTGCTCAGCGGTGCGGGTAGCGGAACCTCAGACGCCTTCTGGCTGCGGGATCCGAGACTGATGTATGCGCGGCGGTGCCAGTTGCGAGGGTGGGAAGAACTAAGACCGAAGGAAGAGACCCGCATGAGCCGCTGCGTTTTCGCCCGGCTCGTGCGGGTCTTCCCGTCTCACGTAGGAGTTTGAGCGTGAAGAACCTCGACGATCTGCTTTCCGAGGGCGTGCGCGGTCGTCGCGTGCTGGTGCGCGCCGACCTCAACGTGCCGCTGGACGGCGACAAGATCACCGACGACGGACGGGTGCGCGCCTCGCTGCCGACCGTCGCCAAGCTCAGCGCCGCCGGTGCGCAGGTCGTGCTGACCGCGCACCTCGGCCGTCCGAAGGGCGAGCCCGACCCGCAGTTCTCGCTGGCGCCCGTCGCGCGCCGCCTCGGTGAACTGCTGGGATCCGAGGTCGCGCTGGCCGGTGATCTGGTCGGCGAGTCCGCCAAGTCCACCGTCAGCGGTCTCATCGACGGTGGCGTGGCGCTGCTGGAGAACGTGCGCTTCGACAGCCGCGAGACCAGCAAGGACGACGCCGAGCGCGAGTCGCTGGCCGCTGACCTGGCCGCGCTCGTCGGTGACGGCGCCGCCTTCGTCTCGGACGGCTTCGGCGTCGTGCACCGCAAGCAGGCCTCGGTCTACGACGTCGCCAAGAAGCTGCCCGCCTACGCGGGCGGCCTCGTGCTCGCCGAGGTGGAGGTCCTGCGGACCCTCACCGGCGACGCCAAGCGCCCTTACGCCGTGGTGCTCGGCGGCTCCAAGGTCTCCGACAAGCTCGGCGTGATCAAGGCGCTGCTGCCCAAGGTCGACAAGCTGCTCATCGGTGGCGGCATGGCCTACACGTTCCTGGCCGCCCAGGGTCACGGCGTGGGTTCCTCGCTGCTGCAGGAGGACCAGATCGCCAACACCGAGGCGCTGCTGGCCGACAACGCCGACAAGATCGTCCTGCCGGTCGACGTCGTGGTCGCCGACCGCTTCGCGGCGGACGCCGAGAGCAAGACCGTCAACGCCGACGCCATCGAGGACGGCTGGATGGGCCTGGACATCGGCCCGCGCAGCACCGAGCTGTTCGCCGAGGTGCTCCGCGGAGCGGGCACCGTGTTCTGGAACGGCCCCGCGGGCGTGTTCGAGTTCCCGGCCTTCGCCGAGGGAACCCGCGGCATCGCCCAGGCCATCGTCGACTCGGAGGCCTTCAGCGTCGTCGGCGGCGGTGACTCCGCCGCGGCCGTGCGCACCCTGGGCCTCCCGGAAGACGGCTTCTCGCACATCTCCACCGGCGGCGGCGCGTCGCTGGAGTACCTGGAGGGCAAGCAGCTCCCGGGTGTTCAGGTCCTGGAAGGTGACGCCTGATGGCTCGTCAGCCCCTCATCGCCGGCAACTGGAAGATGAACCTCAACCACCTCGAGGCCATCGCCCTGGTGCAGAAGCTCGCCTTCGCGCTGCCGGAGAAGTACTTCGCCAAGGTCGAGGTGGCGGTCATCCCGCCGTTCACCGACATCCGCAGCGTCCAGACGCTGATCGACGGCGACAAGCTGCTCATCAAGCACGGTGCGCAGGACGTCTCGGAGCACGAGTCCGGTGCCTACACCGGTGACGTCTCCGCTCCGATGCTCGCCAAGCTGGGCTGCAGCTACGTCGTGGTCGGTCACTCCGAGCGCCGCGAGTACCACGCCGAGAGCGACGAGCTGATCAACAAGAAGGTCCGCCAGGTCCTCAAGAACGAGATGACGCCGATCCTCTGCGTCGGCGAGGCCCTCGACGTGCGCGAGGCCGGCGACCACGTGGAGCACTGCACCTCGCAGCTGATCAACGCGCTCAAGGGGCTCAAGGCCGAGCAGGTCCGCCAGGTCGTCGTGGCCTACGAGCCGGTGTGGGCCATCGGCACCGGCAAGGTCGCCACCGCCGCCGACGCCCAGGAGGTGTGCGGTGCGCTGCGGCAGGCGCTCAGCGACAAGTACGGCAAGGAGATCTCCGACGAGATCCGCGTGCTCTACGGCGGCTCGGTGAAGTCCAGCAACATCGGCGAGCTGATCGGTCAGTCCGACGTCGACGGTGCGCTGGTCGGCGGTGCGAGCCTCAACGGCGACGAGTTCGCCAAGCTCTCCGCCATGGCCGCGGGCGGCCCGCTCCCGTGATCCACGAGGGAGGGCGCCGCCGGTCTCCGCCGGTGGCGCCCTCTCGTCGTTTCGGGTGAATTCCGCTTCAGGATTTCCGGTGTCCGGTTGTCGCCCGCCGAAGAATCCGAGGTCCGCGTGTGGGATCCTCGGTGCGGAAGTGGGTGGACTGGTCAACTGGGGGTTGGCGGGCCGGTACTCTAGGTTGCGAACCGCTGTGCGAACGAGGACGATATGACTCTTTTCCTGCAGATCATGTTGATCGTGACGAGTGTCCTGCTGGTGCTGCTCATCCTGCTGCACCGGGCCAAGGGGGGCGGACTCTCCTCGCTGTTCGGCGGCGGTATGCAGTCAAACCTGGCCGGCTCCAGCGTGGCGGAGAAGAACCTCGACCGAATGACGTTGTTCGTCATGGCGCTGTGGGTCATCTCCATCATCGGCGTCGGCCTGTTGATCAAGATCGGTTGATCGGCCGGCCGACGGACGGTCGAGAAACCCCGGGCCGCTTGGTGGGTGAGGATTCATGACTGGCGGTAATGCCATTCGGGGCACTCGTGTGGGCTCGGGCCCCACGGTAGGCGAGTCCGAGCGGGGGGAAGCCGCTCCGCGCAAGCGGATCGACTACTGGTGCGCCAACGCGCACCACAGCAGGACGTCGTTCGCGCTCGACGCTGAGGTTCCGGAGGAGTGGGACTGCCCGCGCTGCGGTCTCCCCGCAGGCCGGGACGAGCAGAACCCTCCGGCGGCGAAGCGCAACGAGCCGTACAAGAGCCACCTGGCGTACGTGAAGGAGCGTCGCAGCGACGAGGACGGGATGCGGATCCTGGACGAGGCGCTGGCGAAGCTCCGGGAGCGCAAGGGGCGGTAGCGGTATTCACATCGGAGGGCCGGGCTCGGGATCTTTCTCGAGTCCGGCCTTCGTTGTGTGCGGAGTGCTCTCAAGAGCAACTGCTCTGTGGTCTTGCTGCTTGGCGGTGCGGGTAGCGGAACCTCAGAACCCGCGGCGGTGCCGGTTGCCTGACGTGGGGTGTGGGGAAGTTTTCATGAAAACTTCGGTCTTGTGCTCCAGAAGGCGTCTGAGAACCCGCGGCGGTGCCGGTTGCTTTGGTGGGGTAGTGAGAAAGCGACTTCGTCGCTTACCTGACGTTGGTTGGTTGGTTGGGTTGTTCGGGGTTGTTTTGGCCCGTGTTGTTACTGGCGGGTAGGGTCCTTGTGGTCTTGGAGCTTCTCTTCGGGAGGATTTCATGGGTTTGGCGACGGCTGATCTGGCGGACCGGGAGGGCCCGGAGGTTCGCAGCTGCGACGTCCAGTTCCGCAACTACGGCGGGGTCCTGGCCTTCGAGGGGCGCATCCGCACGGTCACCTGCTTCCAGGACAACGCCCTGCTGAAGAAGACGCTCTCCGAGCCCGGTGACGGCGCCGTGCTGGTCATCGACGGATCGGGGTCGGTCCACACCGCGCTGGTCGGCGACCTCATCGCCGAGCTCGGCCGGTCCCACGGCTGGAGCGGGATCATCGTCAACGGCGCGATCCGGGACTCCGCGGTCATCGGCGGCATGCAGTTCGGCGTCAAGGCGCTGGGCACCAACCCGCGCAAGTCCACCAAGACCGGCGAGGGCGAACTCGACCAGGTCGTCGAGCTCGGCGGCGTGACGTTCGTGCCCGGCGAGTACGTCTACGCCGACAGCGACGGGGTCGTCGTGGTCAGCGAACCCTGATCCACCGCCCGACGTAGGGTGCTCGCGTGAGCGTCATCCCTGCTGTCGGGCGTGGGCTCGCCGCCTTCGCGCGACGTCCCGCCGTGCCGATCGTGCTCGGCTTCGCAGGCCTGATCGCGATCGGCACCCTCGCGTTGATGATGCCCGGCGCGGCCGAGAGCGGTGAGTCCACCGGCCTGCTGACTGCGCTGTTCACCGCGACCTCCGCGGTGTGCGTGACCGGGTTGGTCGTGGTGGACACGGCCGCCCACTACTCCACCGCCGGCGAGCTGATCATCCTCGGCCTGATCCACCTGGGCGGCCTCGGTATCATGACCGTGGCCTCGTTGCTGAGCGTGCTGGTGTTCCGCCGCTTCGGGCTGCGATGCGGCTGACCGCGCAGGCGGAGAACAAGGCGCTCGAACTCGGTGACGTGCGGCGCACCCTGACTCGCATCCTCGTCCTCAGCCTCAGCTTCGAGCTGGTGGTGGCCGTGCTGCTGACCGCTCGGCTGATCATCGGCTACGAGGTGCCGCTGGGGCGGGCGATCTACGAGGGCGTCTTCCACGCGGTCTCGGCCTTCAACAACGCCGGGTTCGCGTTGCGCGACGACACCGTTGTCTCCTTCGCCACCGACCCCTGGTTCGTCCTGCCGATCTGCGTGGCGGTCATCGCCGGTGGCCTCGGCTTCCCGGTGTGGGTGGAGATCTTCCGCCACCTGAGGCGGTCGCGCCGGTGGACCCTGCACGCCAAGATCACCCTGCTGGCGACCGCGCTCCTGCTGACCGTCGGCTTCTTCGGGATCACGGGCGCCGAGTGGGCCAACCCCGCGACCTTCGGTCCGATGCCCTGGCGGAGCAAGCTGGTGGCCGGTTTCTCGACGGCGGTCATGTCGCGCACCGCCGGGTTCAACGGCCTCGACGTCGCCGACTTCCACCCTGGCACCCGCCTGCTGCAGGAGATCCTGATGTTCATCGGCGGCGGCAGCGCGGGAACCGCCGGGGGCATCAAGGTCACCACCTTCGCACTGCTGGGCTTCGTGATCCTCGCGGAGATTCGCGGTGAACCCACCGTGCACGTGATGGGCAGGCGACTGCCCGAGATCGTGCAGCGGCAAGCGCTGACCATCGTGCTGAGCGGGGTCGGCCTGGTGATGCTCGCAGTGCTGATCCTGCTGGCGATCACCCCGTTCGGGCTGGACCAGGTCCTGTTCGAGGCGGTGTCGGCGTTCGGCACGGTCGGCCTGTCGACCGGGATCACCGCACAGCTCCCGGCGTCCGGGAAGATACTGCTGGTGCTGCTGATGTTCGTCGGCAGGCTCGGCCCGATCACCTTGGCGGCCGCGCGCGCTCCGCGAACGCGTCCGCCGCTACGAACTACCGGAGGAGAGGCCCATCGTTGGCTAAGAACGACGACAACAACCAAGTCGTGGTCATCGGCCTGGGCCGATTCGGCAGCTCGCTGGCCGCCGAGCTCGTGCTGCGCGGCTCGGAGGTGCTGGCGCTGGACTCGCGGCCGAACGTGGTGCAGCGCTACGCCGACGAGTTCACCCACACCGCCGTCGCCGACAGCACCGACCCCGAGACCCTGCGCCAGCTCGGCGTGCACCAGTTCAAGCGGGCCGTGGTCGCCATCGGCACCGAGCTGGAGGCCAGCATCCTCACCACGTCACTGCTGGCCGACTTCGGCATCCCGCACATCTGGGCCAAGGCCACCAGCCGCCAGCACGGCCGCATCCTGGAGCGCGTCGGAGCGCACCACGTGGTGCTGCCCGAGCACGAGATGGGGGAGCGGGTCGCGCACCTGGTCAACGGCCGGATGCTGGACTACATCGAGCTCGCCGAGCACTACGCGCTGATCAAGATCCACGCGCCTGCCGAGGCCGTCGGCCACACGCTGGGCGAGCTGAAGCTGCGGTCCAAGTACGGCGTCACGGTCGTCGGCATCAAGCAGCCGGGGGAGGACTTCACCTACGCCACGGCCGACACCACCGTCGGGCAGCACGACACGCTGATCGTCGCGGGGACCACCACTCAGGTCGAGGCCTTCGCCGAGCGCACCTGAGCGTCCAGCGCTCGCACGCCGTTCCTCAATGGCCCTCCGGTCGGTATGCTTCTGCATACAGTCGTGTGCAGGAGGTGCGTGGTGGACGTCGACGTCGTGGTGGTCGGTGGTGGCAACGCGGGGTTCTCGGCGGCGCACTCCGCCGCCGAGCGCGGTGCCCGGGTGTTGCTGCTGGAGAAGGCCCCGGAAACCGAGGCAGGGGGCAACTCCTTCTACACGGCAGGAGCGTTCCGGTTCACCTTCGACGACCTCGACGAGATCGCCGACCTGCTCGAACCCGATGAGCGGCACGCCGACGCGGTCGTGCCCGCCTACCCGCCGAGCGCGTTCCACGCCGACATGGACCGGGTCACCGGGGGACGCTGCGACCCCGTGCTCACCGAGGTGCTGGTCTCGCGGTCCACCGACACCGTGCGGTGGCTGGCGGGCAAGGGCGTGACCTGGCGGCTGATGTACGAGCGGCAGGCCTACCTCTCCGGCGGCAAGTGGGTGTTCTCCGGCGGGCTCTGCGCGGGCACGGTCGACGGCGGCAAGGGCCTGATCGCCCAGCACGCGGCAGCCGCGCAGCGGGAGGGCGTCGAGATCCGCTACGGCGCGGAGGTCACCGCGCTGCACCTCGACGACCGCGGCGTCACCTACCGGGCCGGGGGAACCGAGCACCGGGTCTCGGCCGGCGCGATCGTGCTGGCAGCGGGCGGGTTCGAAGCCTCCCCGCAACGCCGCGCCCGCCACCTCGGCCGCGAGTGGGCCCGGGCCCACGTGCGCGGCACACCGACCAACACCGGCGACGTTCTCGACCTCGCCCTCGCGGCAGGCGCCGCACCGCACGGCGACTGGACCACCTGCCACAGCACCGCGTGGGACGCCGACTCCGATCCCGACGGCGGTGATCGCGAGCTGACCAACCAGCTCACCCGGCAGAGCTACCCGATCGGGATCGTCGTCAACACGGCCGGGCAGCGGTTCGTCGACGAGGGCGCCGACTTCCGCAACTACACCTACGCCAAGTACGGCCGGGAGATCCTGCGCCAGCCGGACGGCCGGGCGTTCCAGCTCTTCGACGCGAAAACCCGTCCGCTGCTGCGGAAGGAGGAGTACGACTCGCACCCGATCGCCGCCGCCCGGGCCGACACGCTCCCGGAACTCGCCGAGGCGCTGGGGATCGACGCCGAGCGACTGGCCCGCACCGCGAGGGAGTTCAACGAGTCCATCGTGGACGTCGAGTTCGACCCGGCGATCAAGGACGGGCGTGCCGCGCGGGTCGATCCGCCCAAGTCCCACTGGGCGGTCGCGCTGGACACCCCGCCCTACTACGGGTTCGCCGTCGGCTGCGGCATCACGTTCACCTTCGGCGGCGTGCACGTCGACGCGAACGCGCAGGTCCTGGACACCGCGGGCGCGCCGATCCCGGGACTGCACGCCTGCGGCGAGATGGTCGGCGGCCTGTTCTCCGGGAACTACCCGGGTGGCACCGGGCTGACCTCCGGCGCGGTGTTCGGCAGGCTCGCCGGGGCGGGTGCCGCAGGTGCCTGAGTATCGTGGGCGTCGAGGCAGGTAGATCGAGCGACGAGGGAGATGGCGGAGCTGTCCGAGGTGTACGAGCGACTGCGCGGCGAGATCGTGGAGGGCACCTTCGACGCCGGCGCCAACCTGGTGGAGCTCGCGCTCGCCGAGCGCTACGGCACCAGCCGCACGCCCATCCGAGAGGCCTTGCGCAGGCTGGAGCAGGACGGGCTCGTCGAGCGCGGCGACCGGGGGATGCGCGTCCGCACCCGCAGTCCCGAGGAGATCCTGGAGATCTACGAGGTCCGCATCGCCTTGGAGGCCACCGCGGCGTCGGCCGCCGCGACCCGCCACACCGACCTCGACCTCATCCGCGTCCGCAAGGCCCAGTCCACCATGGACGCGGTCTCATCCGAGGACCCGACGACGATGATGGCGGCCAACAGGGCGGTCCACGAAGCGATCTGGGCGGCCGGCCACAACGGCACGGTCGTCGACCTGCTGAGCAGGCTCAACAACCACCTGACCCGCTACCCGGCCACCACGCTCGAATCGGCGGGCCGCTGGCAGGAAGCGCTCTCCGAGCACCACGCCCTGATCGAGGCGATCGAAGCCCGGGACTCCGCTCGCGCGGGCGAGCTCGCCCGCGCCCACATGACAAAGGCCCGCGACCTGCGCCTCCAGATCTACCGCGACGAGTGAACTGCGCGGTACCCCGGGAGGATTCGCCCTGATCAGGGTGTGTAGTGGTCCTGGACGACCCGGGCCATCGCGTCCTTGGCGACGGTGGTGAGGGACTTGGCGCTGAAGTAGAGATCGCCAGTCACGCCCGGCTGGCCCGCGTTGAACGCCAGGTGCTTGCTCAGCTCGGCGGGGTCGGTCCAGTTCGGCTGGCCGACCTTGTAGGCGGCCTGTCCGATGTAGAGCTTCACGCCGGTGCCCGCGACGGTCTGCGACCACCACGGGACCACGGCCGCGTAGTCGGCCGCCGGGTGGCCGAACTGCCAGTACACCTGCGGTGCGATGTAGTCGACCCAGCCCTCGCGGACCCAGCGCCGGGTGTCGGCGAAGATCGACGAGTAGGACTCCATGCCCTTGGTGTCCGATCCCGCCGGGTCGCTGCCGGCGTTGCGCCAGATGCCGAACGGGCTGACCCCGAACTCGGCCTCGGGCCGGGCCGCGCGCACCTTCTCGTGCAGGCCCGAGATCAAGTCGTTGACGTTGTCGCGGCGCCAGTCGTCGATGTTGTCGAAACCCTTGCCGTGCGCGGCGAAAGTCCGCTCGTCCGGGATGGGCTGCCCGTCGGCGGGGTAGGGGTAGAAGTAGTCGTCGAGGTGCACGCCGTCGACGTCGTAGCGCGACACCGCGTCCATGATCGCGGCGGTGGAGAACTCGCGGGCCTGCGGCACGCCCGGGTCGTAGTACAGCTTGCCGTCGTAGGCGAACGTCCACTCCGGGTGGATCCGCGCCGGGTGCGAGGGCACCAGCGAATTCGGGTCGTCGGTCATGCTGACCCGGTACGGGTTGAACCAGGCGTGGAACTCCAGGTCCCGTTGGTGGGCCTCGTCGATCAGGAACCGCATCGGGTCGTAGCCGGGATCGCGGCCCTGCTGCCCGGTCAGCCAGTGCGACCACGGTTCCAGCGCCGACGGCCAGAACGCGTCCGCCGTGGGCCGGACCTGCACGAACACCGCGTTCATCCGGTTGCTCACGGCCTGGTCCAGCATCGCCCGGTACTCGGAGCGCTGCTGCTCCGCCGACAACCCCTGGCGACTCGGCCAGTCCGTGTTGGCGACGCTGGCGATCCACACCCCGCGCATCTCGGTGCTCGACGGGGCGGCGACCCCGGTCGTGCCCATCAGTCCCAGCAGGACCGCTGCCAACCCCATTGCCGTTCCGAGCACGCCGAGCTTGCGCATCGGATTCCCTCCGTCGTGATCACCGATCGCGCCACAGCGTAGGGCGCAACTCCCCGCCGCGCACAGGTCATCACCGATCAGGGCGAACGAGAAACGCGCCCCTCCCACGTGAGGAAGGGGCGCGTTTCCCGGAACTTCAGCTCAGATCCGCCGCTGCGTCGGTGTCGAGCAACCAGAGCGTGCGCCGGCGGCCGACGGCTCCCGCAGCGGGGATGTCGACCGGATCGGCGCCTCCCAGGGCCGCGGCGACCGGCTCGGCCTTGGCCTTGCCGGTCGTCATCAACCACACCTGGAACGCGGCCCGGATCGCGGGCAGCGTCAACGAGATCCGCGTGGGCGGCGGCTTCGGGCAGTCGTGCACTCCCACGACCGTCCGGGCCTCCTCCCGCACGTACGGCGTGTCCGGGAACAGCGAAGCCGTGTGCCCCTCCTCGCCGACGCCCAGCATGAGCACGTCGAAGGCCGGAACCACCGAGCCCGCGGGGGCGAGGGCTTCGAGCCGCTCGGCGTAGTGCACCGCTGCCGCGTCCGCGTCGGCGCCGAAGCTGCCGTTCGAGGGCGCCATCGGGTGCACCCGCGACGGGTCGACGTCGACGTGGTCCAGCAGCGCCTGCCGTGCCTGCGTCTCGTTGCGCTCGCCGTCGTCGTCGGGCAGGAACCGCTCGTCGCCCCAGAAGATGTCCACCGCGGACCAGTCCACCGCGCCCAGCGCGGGGGAGCGGCGGACCTGCTCCAGCACGCCGATGCCGGTGCGGCCACCGGTGAGCACCACCGACGCCGAACCGCGGGCGGCCTGGGCGTCGGTGATCGCGGTGATCAACCGGGCGGCCACCGCGGCGGCGAGCACGTCGCCACCGGAGTGCACCAGCGTCTCGGGACGGCTCACTCGTCCTCCCCGTCCTCGTCGGTCGAGTCGTCGTCCTCGCGGACGATGCCCTTGAGGCCGCCCAGGGTGATCTCGTAGATCTCGTCGGGGTCGAGGCGGCGCAGCTCCTCGCTCAGGCAGTCCTGAACCTCGCGGCGCTGCAACGACAGGCGCCGGTCGGGCTGCCCGGGCTGGGTCAGCGTGCCGACCTTGCCGTCCGGGCGGACGATCTCGACGTTGCCGGAAGGACGTTCCAGCAGCGCGGAGTAGATGCCGGACCCGGCCCGCGCGCTCTCCAGCCTGCGCACCGGGATCTCCAGGTACGCCGACAGCCAGCCCGCGAGCAGGTCGGTCGACGGCGAGTCGGAGGCACCGGTGACGGTGGCCGCGGTGACCCGCTCGTGCGGCGGCAGGTCCATCGCCGCCGACAGCATCGCCCGCCAGGACGTCAGACGCGTCCAGGCCAGGTCGGTGTCACCCTCCACGTAGGACTTGAGCCGCTTCTGCAGCGCCTCGATCGGGTCCGCCTCGGCCGCCGCGTCGGTGATGCGGCGGTGCGACAGCGCGCCCAGCGGGTCCTTGGCGGGGAACTCCGGCGCATCGGTCGGCCACCACGTCACCACCGGGGCGTCCGGCAGCAGCAGCGGCACGACCGAGCCCGCGCCCTCGTCGGCCAGCGGGCCGTAGAGACGCAGCACGATGACCTCGGAGGCGCCGGCGTCGCCGCCGACGCGGATCTGCGCGTCCAGCCGCGGAGCTGCTTGGCGGGCGCCGCTGGCCACCACGATCACGCGGCACGGGTGCTCCCGGCTCGCGTCGTTGGCGGCCTGGATCGCCTTCTCCACCTCGGTGCCGTCGCCGGTGGCGATCACCAGCGTGAGCACCCGGCCGAGCGCCACCGCGCCACCGGACTCGCGCAGCTCCACCAGCTTCTTGTTGACCTGCGAGGTGGTTGTCGACGGAAGGTCGATGATCACGGTCGCCTCCAGACGCGTCCGGTGCGGGCCAGCATCTCGTCCGCCGAGGACGGACCCCAGGTCCCGGCCTTGTACTGCTCGGGCTTGCCGTGCGACTCCCAGTGGTCCAGCACCGGGTCGAGGATGTTCCAGGACAGCTCGACCTCTTCGTTCACCGGGAACAGCGAGGGCTCGCCCAGCAGCACGTCCAGGATCAGCCGCTCGTAGGCCTCCGGCGAGGACTCGGTGAAGGCGTGGCCGTAGCCGAAGTCCATCGTGACGTCCCGGACCTCCATCGAGGTCCCCGGCACCTTCGCGCCGAAGCGCATCGTCACGCCCTCGTCCGGCTGCACCCGGATCACCAGGGCGTTCTGCCCCAGCTCCTCCGTCATGGTCGAGTCGAACGGCAGGTGCGGGGCGCGCTTGAACACCACGGCGATCTCGGTGACCCGGCGGCCCAGCCGCTTGCCCGAGCGCAGGTAGAACGGCACGCCCGCCCAGCGGCGGCTCTCCACCTCCAGGGTGATCGCCGCGTAGGTCTCGGTGATCGAGTCGGAGGCGAAGCCGCCCTCCTCGTGCAGACCCGGCACCAGCGAACCGCCCTGCCAGCCGCCCGTGTACTGGCCGCGCGCGGTGGTCTCGTCGAAGGGCCCGACCGGCTTGGTCGCCGAGAGCACCTTGATCTTCTCCGCGCGCAGGTCGTCCGGCGAGAAGGAGACCGGCTCCTCCATCGCCGTGAGAGCCATCAGCTGCAGCAGGTGGTTCTGGATGACGTCCCGGGCCGCGCCGATGCCGTCGTAGTACCCGGCACGACCGCCAAGACCGATGTCCTCGGCCATGGTGATCTGCACGTGGTCGACGTAGTGCGCGTTCCAGATCGGCTCGAACAGCTGGTTGGCGAAGCGCAGCGCCAGGATGTTCTGCACCGTCTCCTTGCCGAGGTAGTGGTCGATGCGGAACACCGACTCCTCGGGGAAGACGTCGTTGACGATCCGGTTGAGCTCCTTGGCGCTGTCGGAGTCGTGGCCGAACGGCTTCTCGATGACCACCCGGCGCCAGCTGTCGTCGGTCGGATCGGTCAACCCGGACCGCGAGAGCTGCTTGAGCACCGTGGGGAACGCCGACGGCGGCACCGACAGGTAGAACGCGTGGTTCCCGCCGGTTCCCCGGTCCGCGTCGAGCTCCTTGACGGTCTCGGCGAGCTTGTCGAACGCCTCGTCGTCGTCGAAGGAACCCGGCACGAACCGGATGCCCTCCGCCAGCCGGTCCCAGACCACCTGGTGGAACGGGGTGCGCGCGTTCTCCTTGACCGCCTCGTAGACGACCTGCATGAAGTCCTGGTCGGCCCAGTCGCGGCGGGCGAACCCGGTCAGCGCGAAGCCCGGCGGTAGCAGACCGCGGTTGGCCAGGTCGTAGATCGCCGGCATCAGCTTCTTGCGGGAGAGGTCACCCGTGACGCCGAAGATCGTCAGACCGCACGGCCCGGCGATCCGCGGGAGCCGCTTGTCCCGCGGATCCCGCAGCGGGTTGGTCCATTCGCTGCTCTTCACGCTTGTCCTCCCGGTTGGAGGGTCTGCACGGCCTTGACGAGCTCGACGAGCCCGGCCGCGCGATCGGTGAGGTGCAGGCGGAGCACCGGACGACCGTGGTCGGCGAGCACCTGCCCGTCGCCCAGCGCCTGGGCGCGCTGCAACCCGGCCAGCGTGTACGGCC
The DNA here is from genome assembly GCF_054778355.1 of Saccharopolyspora tripterygii. Taxonomy (NCBI): domain Bacteria; kingdom Bacillati; phylum Actinomycetota; class Actinomycetes; order Pseudonocardiales; family Pseudonocardiaceae; genus Saccharopolyspora; species Saccharopolyspora tripterygii. Next base: position 69,880 of record NZ_BAAGZP010000010.1, read on the forward strand.
GCTCCGGCACCTCCAGGTCACCTTCGGAATCGCCGGTGATCTGCAGGAACACGCCGTTCTGGTGGCCGCCCTTGTGGTACTGGCCGGTGGAGTGCAGGAACCGCGGACCCCAGCCGAAGGTCGTCTGCAGCCCGGTGCGGCGGGCCAGCTCGGTGCGCAGCACCGCCGCGGAGGCGTCGTCGAGGCGGTCCAGGTAGGCCTGGATCGCCAGGTAGCCGTCGGCCGGAGCCGTGGCCAGGAACGCGCGCAGCGCCTCGGTCACGTTGCCGACGCCTGCGGAGGCCCAGTCCCCGGAGGGGTGCACCTCGACGGAGCCGTCGACGACCGCCGGTGTGGCGGCCGGACCGCCTGCGGGTCCGTCCAGCAGCGCGCGGGCGGCCTTCTTCGCCGCCTCCACGTCGGGCTGGTCGAAGGGGTTGATGCCCAGCAGCCGGCCGGCGATCGCGGTGGCGAACTCCCACAGCAGCATCTGCCCGCCCAGCGGACCGGTGGTGCTGATCTTGGCGATGTCGTTGCCCGGCCCGATGGCCACCGTGGTGGCGTCGGCGCCGGCGTCGGTGAACCCGGGGGCGTCGGGGCTCTCGACGACCACCGGCAGCACGCCGGTGCCGTTCTTGCCGGTGGACTCGGCGATCAGCTGCTCCACCCAGTCGCCGAAGCCGGCGATGCCGGAACCGGTGTCGGCGAAGACGAGCTTCTCGGCCCCGCCGTCGTGGGCCGCGCCGATCGCGGCGGCGAGCTGCACCGCCGGGTTCGAGGAGGAGTCCTGGCCGAGGGCCTTGAACGCGGTCGCGGCGTCATCGAGCAGCCCGGCGATGTCCGCGCTGGCCAGACCCGCCGGGACGAGGCCGAACGCGGTCAGCGCCGAGTAGCGCCCACCCACGTTCGGGTCGGCGGTGAAGACCTTGCGGTAGCCGGCCTCGCGGGCCGAGGTCTCCATCGGGGAACCGGGGTCGGTGACCACGATGATGCGGGTCACAGGATCGATTCCGTTTTGGGAGAAAGCCTTTTCGAAGATCCGGCGGTGCGAGTCGGTCTCCACGGTGGTGCCCGACTTGGAGGAGACGACCAGCACGGTCCGGTCCAGATCACCGGCGAGCGCGTCGGCGACCTGGCTGGGGTCGGTGGTGTCGAGCACGGTCAGCGGGACACCGGCGGTACCGGTGATCACCTCGGGCGCGAGCGAGGAACCGCCCATGCCCGCGAGCACGACGCGGTCCAGCCCGTCGGCGTGCAGCTCGGCCCGCAGCGCGTCGATCTCGGCCAGCAGCGGCCGGGAGCTCTCGGCGAGCGTCGTCCAGGACAGGCGGATGGAGGCCTCGGGCTCGGCGTCAGCGCCCCACAGCGTGGCGTCCTGGGCGGCGAGCTTGCCGGCAACCGCGTCGGCGGTCAGCCGCTCGACCAGGGGGCGAGCCTCGGCCGCCAGCGCCGTGTCGGCAATTTCGACAGAAACATCGGTTGCCATGAAGATCCTTCAGGGCTCGAAAGAATGTTGAGTTCGTAGGTGATTCTCGCCGATCCGGGCCGGTGCGACATGCTGCCGCACCGGCCCGGATCAACGCACGCGCATGGCGTTGCTTACTTGGCCTGCTCGAGCTGCTCGGCGACGGTGTCGAGCAGTTCGGTCCAGGACTTCTCGAACTTGTCGACGCCGTCGGTCTCCAGGTGCTTGAAGACGTCGTCGAGGTCGATGCCGGCCGCGGCGAGGTCGTCGAAGACCTGCTGGGACTCGGCGGCCTTGCCCGAGACCAGGTCGCCG
>NZ_BAAGZP010000011.1:0-142819 GCF_054778355.1 Saccharopolyspora tripterygii
ACCACAACGACCCACCAAGCCGCCTGACCAACCGTCACAGAAACCTTCAGCAGCCCCTGTGATGGACATCATCGCGTGTTGCGTGGAGCCTGTGCGACCGGGGCACCCGGATCGCGCAGGCTCTGCCACTACGGGCGCCGGACTGAACCAAACATACAGGCGCGCAACTATTCCCCGATGCGTAACGAGTCCGAACCCGGCGTGCCCAACTACTGTCCAATGCGGATCGACACAAACTCTTCCTCAGTAATACGAGCGCCTTGCAGCTATCGCAGGCACTCCACCTGGCGGGCGCCCACGGCAGCTCGCTGTCCGGCCAGCTCCTCCCCATCGACGGCGACAGTCAGACAACCCAATGACCCGGGCGATCGGCGCACAGCCCGGCTTCGCGGCAGCATGCATACCCGACCTGCCCCTGTGCAACGGCTTCGAAGGGATTGAGCAGCAACGGGTTCGGGCGGGGCTTGTCACTTCCCGCGCGAGCCCGTTCGGCTCACCCCGCACACCGACGCAGGCGCCGCCCGCGTGAAGTAGCGCCACCCGCTGCGGCATCGGTGACCCGTTGCGGGGTGGTGGTCCCCAGCACGACCTGCGTGGCCGTGGTGTGGCGAGTGATCCACGCCGTGGCGATCGCGACCGGTGTAACACTGCACTTCGCCGATCTCTTCCGGCGGAGACGACGACTGGCCACGCACGGGAGCGGAGGTCAGCGCGCACCAGCGCGATCAGGCGTCCAGGACTTCGTTCAAGCGGCGCGCGAGCGCGATGTCGTCGTCGGTGGTTCCGCCATCAGCATGGGTGGTCGAGGTGACGGTCACCTGCTTGTAGTCGTGAATGCGGATGTCCGGGTGGTGGTTCGCCCGGTTGGCGGCCCAGGCGACCACGTTCGCCAGCTGCATCGCCCCGTTGAACCCCTTCAACGTCCAGGTCCGGGTGATCGAACGCGCATCACCGGCCCAACCGGGCAGGTCTTGCAGCGCGTCCGCCACGGCGTCGTCGCTGAGCATGGCGACCCCTTTCGGCGAAGTGGAAGAACGACGCGGCCGAGTCTAGTCCTCGGGCGGCTTCGGCCGGAGGATCAGGATCTGCCGGCACCGATCGCGGTTCGCGACGGCTGCCGCAGCGGACCCGTGGTTCACCGGAGGATTCACCCGCTACCAAAGGTTTTCGTGATCGCCGTGTGCCCCGCCCCGACTGCGCCAAGGTCGTCCGAGGTCGGCACGCCGAGCGCAGCCGTGAAGTTTCCGTCTCTGCCGCCTCCGACCACCGCCTCGACACCGGGCAGTGGCCGACGCGGGCACGACGTCGTTCTGCCTGCCGCCGACGCGACGATCGGGGTGACCGTGGTACCGACTTCGGGAGAACTCCAGCTCTCGATGTGGAGCACCGGATGACCGGCTTCGACCAGGGCGTTGACCCCGACCTCGGGTTCGATACCGGCAGGCGGGACTCGTCAGGCGCAGCGGCCGAGGCCGGTGCCCTCGATCCGCACCTAGCCAGAGCCACCCGCGACCGTCTACGGGATCGGCCATGTCGACCGCGCGGGCCGGGTCTCAGCCGGCCTGATCCTCCGCGCTCTGCGATGGCTTCCTCGGCAACCCATCGCGGTGAAGGCGACCTCCACGGCACTGGTGATCGATCCCACCGGTTTCCATCGCCTCCCGGCCACGGCCTCCAACGCCGTGGCCACCCGCCACGCCGGCGCGCGAGCCGAACTCACCACGAAGGCCGCACCATGACCCACAACCCCACCAGCAACACCGGATCCAGCGACCTCGACGCCGCCCGCGGGACCGGGCTCAGCGCCTTCGAAGTTCGAGCGCGATCGCGCCCAGAACCAGAGCCCCTCCGACGAAAGCTCCGCTCCAGAGCGACTCGTCGAGCACGGTCGCGCCGAGCACGGCTCCGATGATCGGCGTGACGTAGGCGTAGGTGCTGACCAGTGGCGCCGGTGCGGTCTCCAGCAAGCGCGTGTAGAGCACGAATCCGACGAGCGAGTCGAAGATGAGGAGGAACACGGCCGCCCCGGCCGACGTCCAGCTGATGTCCGACCACTGAGCCGGGGCCAGTTCGCCGAGCGCCAGCGCCGCCAGCGTCAGCACGGCCCCGCCGGCGAGGAGCTGAACTGAACTGGCGACCACTCGATCGACCGGCCCGGCGACGTTCGCCGTCAGCAAGCTCCCGGAGGCCCACAGGATCGGAGCCGCGCAGAACGCCGCGACCGCCCAGGGCGCCCCACCGATCGCACTGCCCGGCGCCGTCAGCACCACGATCACGATGCCGCCGAAGCCCACCACCAGCCGCAGGCCCGACGCGAGGGACACGCGGGTTCCGATCAACCCGCCCAGCACCACCACCCACAGCGGGATCGCCGCCGCGAGGATCGCGCCGAGGCTCGCGGTCACGGCCGTCAGCGCCACCGTGGCGAGCCCCTGGCCGCCGACCAGCAGAAGAACGCCCGCGAGTGACAGTCGCCGCAGTTGCGCACGAGTGGGTTTGGGACGCTGACGCGCGGCAACGGCGAGCACCGCTCCGCCGAGCAGGAAGATCAGCGCGGCTCCGCCCAGCGGCGGCACGCTCTGGACCATCAGCTTCATCGCCGGGATCGCCGATCCCCAGCATGCGTAGAGCGCCAGCAACAGGAACACGGTGCGATCGGGGGCCACCACGGTCGTGGGCCCACCGTCCTGGTCCTGCGCCCTCCTGCCGATGATCATCGCTCTCCTCACGATCTCCTACTTCCACGTCGCCCATCGGCTCGGAAACCTTCTCCCCTCGCCGACCGAGCCGACGGGCGAAGAAGGCTTCAAGAAGGTTGGTTCGCGGGCACATGCGCACCGAGCCTGATCGCAGGGTATTTCCTGCAACGGGGTCAGCGGCTCAACACGCCCACTTCCCTCCCGATGCTTGGCCCACGCGCACGCATCGATGTCGTGGCCACCGACGGTGTCGGGCATCTGGGATCGCGAGCTCGCACCCGGCTTCCGAACGCCGTCCCGTGGTGACCGCGTGGACGCACCGCACATTGCCTAGACTCTGGTGCGCGCCCGGCACGGCCTGTTCAGCGACAACGCGAGACGGAGTGCGAACGATGCGACATCTGCGGCTACCTTCCGGCGGCGACCTGCCCGTGCTGGGGCAGGGCACCTGGGGCATGGGCGAGCGCGGTTCAGACCGCGCGGCGGAGACCGCGGCGCTGCGACACGGGCTCGACCTCGGCATCGGTCTCATCGACACCGCTGAGATGTACGGCAGCGGTGGCGCCGAGGAAGTCGTCGGCGAGGCGATCGACGGTCGGCGGGACGAGGTGTTCCTGGTCAGCAAGGTGTTCCCGCACAACGCAGGCAGGCGGGCCGCGATCGAGGCGTGCGAGCGCAGCCTCCGCAGGTTGAGGACCGATCACCTCGATCTGTACCTGCTGCACTGGCGTGGTGGAACACCGCTGTCCGAGACGCTCGACGCGTTCGAGGAATTGCGTGACAGCGGCAAGATCAGGCACTTCGGGGTCAGCAACTTCGACTCCGACGACATGCGTGAGCTGTGGACGCAGAAGAGCGGCAGCGGTTGCGCGGTCAACCAGGTGCTGTACAACCTCGCACGACGCGGCATCGAGTTCGACCTGCTGCCGCAGTGCCGGGAGCGGGAGTTGCCGGTGATGGCGTACTCGCCGATCGAGCAGGGCCGCCTGCTCGGAGATCCGGTGCTGGAGCGCGTCGCGGAGCGGCACGGGGCCACGCCCGCGCAGATCGCCGTAGCCTGGGTCCTGGCCGGCGATGGCCTGTGCGCGATCCCCAAGGCAGCGACTCGCGACCACGTCGAGCAGAACCACGCAGCGTTGGGAATCCGGTTGTCGGCGGAGGATCTCGCCGACCTCGACGCGCAGTTCCCCGCGCCGAAACGGGCAACACCGCTGGAAATCCTCTGAACCCCTTCACGATCGGCAACCGTCGTGTTCACTGTGGACTGTCGTTGCGAGCGGACGCTCGCTGCGTGATCATCTGCCTCGCGCGGGCCGGACGAGCGGGAACGGCAGGGTGTCCCGGATGGGCCGTCCGGTGAGCAGCATCAGCAGGCGGTCCACTCCGAGTCCGAGGCCGCCGGTGGGAGGCATCGCGAATTCCAGCGAGCGCAGGAAGTCCTCGTCCAGCTCCATCGCCTCCGGGTCACCGCCGGCCGCCTGCAGCGACTGCTCGGTCAAGCGCCGGCGCTGCTCGATCGGGTCGACGAGTTCGGAGTAGGCGGTGCCGATCTCGACGCCGAAGGCGACCAGGTCCCACCGCTCGGCCAGCCTCGGATCGTCGCGGTGCGGGCGGGTCAGCGGGGACACGTCGACGGGGAAGTCCGTGTAGAAGGTCGGGCGCGTGGTGCGGCGCTCGACCAGGTGCTCGTAGAGCTCGACCACGAACGCGCCGCGCGGCCAATCCGGTTCGCAGGACAGACCCATCCGCTCGCACGCGGACCGCAGGTGTTCCGGCGAGGTCTCCGGGGTGATCTCCTCCCCCAGCGCCGACGACAACGCCTCGTGCACCGGGATCGCCGGCCAGCTGCCGGACAGGTCGATCTCCTCGATCTCACCGGCGCCCTGCCGCCGCGCTACCGGCGCGCCGTGCACGGCGGTGGCCGCAGCCTGCACGAGCTGTTCGCACAACTCCCGCATCACCCTGTAATCAGCGTGGGCCTGGTAGGCCTCCAGCATCGTGAATTCCGGGTTGTGCCGGGCTGAAACCCCTTCGTTGCGGAAGGTGCGTCCGAGTTCGAAGACCCGCTCCACCCCGCCGACGCACAGCCGCTTCAGGTAGAGCTCGGGGGCGATGCGCAAGTACAGCGGCATGTCGTAGGCGTTGATGTGGGTCCGGAACGGCTGCGCCGAGGCGCCGCCGTGCACGGGCTGGAGGATCGGCGTCTCCACTTCCAGGAACCGGTGGGCGGTCAGCGTCGAGCGCAACGCCTGCAACGCATCCGAGCGAGCGCGCAGCATCACGCGGGAGTCGGTCCCGACGATGAGATCCACCGCGCGCGCTCGGGCTCGCGTCTCCGGATCAGTGAGACCGGCGTGCTTGTCCGGCAGGGGACGCAGGCATTTGGACGCGAGCGTCCACTCGTCGGCCAGCACCGTCGTCTCGCCGTGACGAGTGGTGATCACCTCCCCCTGCACCGACACCTGGTCGCCGATGTCGACCTCGTCCTTCCACGCTCGCCACCGATCCGCGCCCGTGTCGGAGGTGGTGACCATGACCTGCAGCTGCCCGGACCAACCCCGCAGCGTGGCGAAGCACAGGCGACCGTGGTCGCGCATCAGCACCACTCGGCCGGTGACCGCCGTGCGTTCGCCGGTGCGGATGTCCGGTGCGGTTCCGGCATGCCGGTCGGCGATCTCCGCGCAGGAGTCGGTGCGCGGGACCTGCACCGGGTACGGATCACCCCCGTCCGCGCGGATCTTGGCGACCTTGTCCAGGCGGACCCGCATCTGCTCGGGAACCGATCGCCGACGAGGTTCGGCCTCGTGCGGCTCGATCACCGGCATCCTGTCCTCGCCTGGTGCGGCCGTGTCGGGGCCGGCGCTGGAACCGAGCAGGGGCACGAATCCCTCGGCCACCGCGGAGGCGAAGCCGACTCGGGCCAGATCGCGTCGATCGCGGAAGCCGATGAACCGGGGCACCCAGTCGGGCAGGTACTTGGCGTTGGAGCGGTACAGCGATTCCAACTGCCACCAGCGCGACAAGAACAGCAGGATCCCGCGCCAGAACCGCAGCACCGGACCGGCACCCAAGCGAGCGCCCTCTTCGAAGGCCTCGCGGAACACCGCGAAGTTCAGCGAGATCCGCTGCATGCCCTCGGGCGTCGCGCCCCGCCCTCCCGAGCGCGCCACGGAGCTGATCATCAGCTCCACCAGACCGTTGTCGCTCCCGGGCGCCCGTCGCATCGCTTCCAGGGACAAACCGGTGCGTCCCCACGGCACGAACGACAGCATCGCGCAGACCTCACCGTCGGCGCTCACGGCTTCGACCAGCACGCATCCGCCATCCGTCCGGTCTCCCCACCGGCCCAGCGCCATCGAGAAGCCGCGTTCCGCATCGCTTCCCCGCCACCGCGCAGCGCGCCGGGACACCTCGGTCATCTCCTCCGCCGAGATGTCCTGCTGCCTGCGGATCCGCACCCGGTATCCGGCGCGGTGCAGCCGGTTGACCGCTTGGCGAACCGGCCGCATCTCGCGGCCTTCCAGGGTGAAGGTCGACAGCTCCAGGACCGCCTCATCTCCCAGCCGGAGGACCTTCAAACCGGCTCGCGCGTAAGCGCGGGCACCGCGTTCCCCCGCGCCGATCACCGCCGGACGCCAGGTGTAATCCCGGCACATCCCCAGCCACCGCTCGATCGCCGGCCCCCACGCCTCGGGGTCACCCAGCGGGTCACCGCTGGCCAGGCAAACGCCTCCGACGACGCGATAGCTGACGGCGGCCTTGCCGCTGGTCGAGAACAGCACCGCCTTGTCCCGCCGCGTGGCGAAGTAGCCCAGCGAGTCGACTTCGCCGTGCTCGGCCAACAGCGCCCTCACCCGGCGCTCGTCGGCCGCGGGCAGGACCGAGGCAGTCCGCTGGGACCGGAACAGCACGGCCAGCGCGGCGAACAGCGTGGCCATCCCGAACGTGCCGAGCACGAGGTTCACCCAGCCGGGCGCTTCCCCGGTGCGGGTGATGTCGAGGGTGACCGCTCCGCCGAGCACTCGTTCGACGGTCCAGCTGAACACGTCGGCGGGGCCGTGCAACGAGCCCGGGAACAACCAGACCAACCCGTAGCCCAGTCCGATGAAGACCGCGACGAGGCCGGCGAACGTGACCAGCGCCTTGGGCACGCTGGCGCGCTGCACCCGGCCGTAGAACTGCCGGGAGGCCAGTCCGAGGACCACCATCGCGCCCGTGGTGACCACGGCGTTGGCTCCCAGGGACCACTGCAACCAGCCCGGCAGCACCTGTTCGACGACGCCGGGTTCCAGCGGGACCACCAGGACGAGCAGCAGCGTCAGCACCGACAGGACGAGCTGCGCGGCCAGCACCAGCAGCAGGATCCAGTAGGCGATGCGCTTGCGGCGCCCCAGCGCCGCTGCCAGCACGAACAGGAAGGCCGCATACCCGAGGTTGGCGGGCGCGGGGAACAGCACCAGGTCGATGGACTCGCGCACCGGCTGCATCCCGCCCCGGAACGCCGCTCCGACCGCGGCCAGGGCGCACAGGACCGCGATGCACACCAACGTCACGACCACGATCCGCGGGACCCGAGCCGTCCAGCCCGGTCCGGTCGCGGGCTCCGACTCGCTCCGCGACCGGCCCGCCGATGCTGCCCGACCCATCCGTACCTCCTCCACCTACGCTGGCGTGAACTGGACGACCGACCTCGACCTCTCCGACCCTAGGACGGTTCATGCGCGCCGACTCCGAGGCCCGGGTTGCGGCACGGTGGGAGGCACGTGTCGCGGCGCTGTGCTGCGTGTTCGCCGCCGTGCTCTACAGCCTGTGGATCCTGGGGCCGTGGCTCAATCCGGGGCTGGACGCGCTCAACGGCTACGTCAGCGAGTTCGCCGCTCGTGACCAGCCGGGGAGTTGGTTCTTCCGCATGGGTGACGGGCTCGCCGGGTTGCTGGCCGCGGCGGCCGCCGTGGCCGGGATCCGGTGCAGCGGCGGCACCATCGGGTGGGGTGGTCTGCTGGTCTTCGGCGTCGCCACCGCACTGGACGGAGCCCTGACCCCGATGACGTGCGCGAGCTACGTCGACTCGGGGTGCGCGGTGCGCGAGCTCGTGGGAGCGCTTCCCGCCACCCACGAGATTCACGAGGTGACCAGTTCCGTCGCGGCGCTGGGCGCGATCGTGGGCATGGGCGGACTGGCCTGGGCCGGTATCGGCCCGCCCGCGCGCTGGGGCTGGATCTGGTGCTCGGTGACCGCGCTGGCGACGGTGGTCACGCTGGGTGCGCTGTGGATCGGTCTGGGAGCCGGAGTCGTGCAGCGGGTGCAGCTCGGCCTCGTCGCGGCCTGGCTGATCGCGCTGGCCGTCACGGGTGTCCGTCGAAGGCGACCCGCAGGTGGTGTCGATGCCTGATTCGCCCACCGTGCTGCTGACCTCGGGGATGGCGGGTGCCGCCTACGACTGGGAACCGGTCCTGCCCGCGTTGTCGGCGCCGCATCGCGTGCACCGGCTGGAACGACCCGGCCTCGACGGGTGCCCTCCCCGACCGGGGTTGCCCACCCTGCACGACGAGGCCGACCGGCTCGCCGCCGCCGCGGACCGGCACGGCGGTGCGGTGGTGGTCGCGCATTCGGTCTCGGCGCTGCACGCCGAAGCGATGGGTCGACGGCATCCCCGCTCGTTGCGCGCGCTCGTACTGCTCGATCCCAGCTGCGGCACCGCCTCGCCGCGACCGGAGCGGCGGCGGCTGACCGCGGAAGCGCTGGGGCGCCGCGCGGCCCCCTGCGTCGCGCCCCTGGGACCAGCTCTCTGGACGGCCGGTGCGCGCACGCAAACCTCCCGACCGCTGCCTCGGGCGGTGCGAACCGCCGGACGTGCCCGTTTCCGCTCACCGGCCGCGATCACCGCGGCGTGGCAGGAGTACCTCGCGTTCGAGCCGATGCTGCGGGATCTGGCCGTGCTCCGGGAGCGGACGACGTTTCCCGCCGTACCGGTGTGGATCCTCACCGCCCTCGGGGGGATGCGCGCGAGCGCGGCCGTGCGGTGGACGAGGGGCCACACCCACCTGGCGCGGCGCTTGGGAGCCTCCCACCGCCTGCTGCCCGACAGCAGGCACCAGGTGGCGTGGGACCGTCCGGACGTGGTGGTGGCGACCATCGAGGCCGCGACGGGAAGGCGGAGATGAGAGCCGGAATGACGCTGGCGCTGGCGGCCGTCACCCTGGTGGTCACCGGCTGCGCGGACCCGGCCCAGGCGATCTCGGCCGCCGGGTACCGCAACGCCGTCTCCCTGGGCACCCGGACGGAGCTGGCGAAGCACGGCGTTGAACTGCGAGAACGGCCGACCTGCCGCAGCACCGGCGCCGAGAGCGCCCGGCCCGGCTCCCGCTTCACCGTCGAGTGCGCGGCGTCGACGACGGACGACGCCGCGGTGACCGTGCACGGCGTGGTCACCGCAGCGGGCACCCCGGCCCAACGCGAGGACTACGTCATCCGGCTCGACGACGAGGTGTTCTTGCACGTCGACTGCCTGGGCTCCGGCTGCCGGTGACACCCCTCGACCCCGGTCGATCACCGATGAACCGTCCGCCGGGCCGCAGCCGGTGACGAGGGCGACACACGACGCTGTCCGCGCCGTCTCCTGCGCCTGTGACAGGCTACGGGCATGGCTCTACCTCATGACGACATCGATCCCGGTGGCCTGCTCGAGTACTCGGTGGTGTTCACCGACCGCTCGCTGAATCACATGTCCCAGCGATTCGTGGGCGTGATGCAGGGGATCGTCGATGTCCTGAAGACGACCTACCGGGCGCACGGCGTCGCGGTGGTACCCGGCGGCGGCACCTACGGCATGGAGGCCGTCGCCCGCCAGCTCGCGACCGGCCGCCGCACCCTGGTAGTGCGCAACGGGCTCTTCTCCTACCGCTGGTCGCAGATCCTCGACATGGGTTCGATCGCCCAGGAGCACGCGGTGCACCGGGCGCGACCGGTCGAGGCGTCGCACCAGGCCCCGTGGCAGCCGGCGCCGATCGAGGAGGTCGTCTCCGCCATCCACGAGCAGCGGCCCGAGGTGGTCTTCGCGCCGCACGTCGAGACCGCTGCGGGCATGCTGCTGCCGGACGACTACGTCCGCCGCTTGGCCGAGGCCACCCACGAGGTCGGTGGCCTGCTAGTCCTGGACTGCATCGCCTCCGGAGCGCTCTGGGTCGACATGACCGACCTCGGCGTCGACGTTCTGCTGAGCGCGCCGCAGAAGGGCTGGAGCGGGTCGCCCTGCGCCGCCTACGTCATGCTCAGCGAAGCCGGCCGGGCTGCCGTCGAGGCTGGCACGTCGACGAGCTTCGCCGCGGACCTGAAGAAGTGGCTGTCGATCACGGACGCCTACACGCAGGGCCAGAGCCCGTACCACGCGACCATGCCGACGGACACCCTCGCGCACAACCTGGAGCTCATGCTCGCGACCCGCGACCGCGGGCTCGATGAGCTCCGCGCCGCGCAGATCGACCTCGGCAACCGGGTGCGCGCGCTGTTCGCGGAGCACGGGTTCCCCTCGGTCGCCGACGACGGGTTCGCCTCCCCCAGCGTTGTCGTCGTCCACACCGACGACCCGGAGCTGCGCAGCGGTGCCGCCTTCAAGCAGGCCGGTCTGCAGATCGCGGCCGGTGTGCCGCTGCAGTGCGACGAGCCCGCCGACTTCTCCACCTTCCGCATCGGCCTGTTCGGGCTGGACAAGCTCGGCGACGTCGAGGGCACCCTGGCCCGGCTCCAGGAGGGCTTGGACAAGGCCCTCCGCTGACGATCCCTCCTCGCGAGGAGGGTTTGAGGCCACCGCCGCACGTTCGGCGGTGGCCTCGACCAGTTCCGGCGGGGTGTTTCGCGATCGTCAGCCGCGAAGGATGCCCACGCCTCCGAGCACGTTGGCCCGGGCCGCGTCTTCGTCGCTGACCGGGACTTCCGGACGCCAGTGGGCTGCGGGCACCACTCCCGGGTCGATCAGCGCGTACCCCGGGAACAGCGCTGTTACCTCGTCGGCCGTGCGGATGTGCAGGTGCGGGGTCGATGTCGTGGACAGCAGGGAACGCAGCGCCGCCACTTCCGCGTCAGTGCGCGACATCTGCGCGTTGTGGGACACGGCGAGCGCACTGCCCGCAACGCACGCGTCGCGGTAACGCTCGACCAGCGCTGCCCCGTCGGTGTCGGGCACGAGGTCGAGAATCCCGAACGCCAGCACGGCGACGGGTTGGGAGAAGTCCAGAAGACCGGCCACTCCCGGGGAGTGCAGCACGCCTTCGGCGTCGCAGACGTCGAGCTCGGTGACCGAAGTCTGCGGATCCTCGCCCAGCAGGTGGCGAGCGTGGTGGCAGGCGATCGGTTCCCAATCGACGTAGGCCACTTTCGCCTGCGGGCAGTGCGCGCGGGCGATCTCGTGCACGTTGCCGACGGTCGGAACCCCAGATCCCAGGTCGAGGAACTGCTCGATACCGGCCTCGGTCACCAGGTGGCGCACCGCGCGGCCGAGGAACGAGCGGTTGGTGAAGCTGTAGTCCCGTTCGGTCGGCACGAGTTCGAGCGCTTGCTCGGCCGCCGAGCGGTCCACCTCGAAGTTGGCGGACCCGCCGAGGATGTAGTCGTACATTCGCGCGATGTTCGGCCTGGTGAGGTCCGCGTGCGAAACCTCTGCCGCCAACTCGGTCTCCCTGGCCTCGTCGCTCATGCCGCCACCGTAGCCGAACCCAGAGCGATTGATCACCCACTCGGAGTGACCAGCCGCAGGCGCCGCGCTACGCCGTGAAGCGGGGTTGCCAGATCTGGCGGGAGACCTTGATCGGGTCGTCGGCGACGGTGGGCGGAACGTCCCAGAGCCGGGTTGAGCGTTCCGGTAGCGAATAGGCGGGCCAGCCCGGGTCGCCGTGGGCGGCGAACGACACCCACGCGTCGCGGAGGGCGCTCGACAGGGTCTCGAAGTCGGGCGGAACCTCGTCGCCGAACATGGGGACCCCGACCCAGGTCTCGGCGGCGCCGAAGGTGAACGGCACGTCCAGCCCGTGACAGGCTCCGAAAGCGCCATCGCGGGCTGGGCTGGGCCAGGTGAACTCGTAGGCGTAGCTGCGGCCGCCTCCGAGCGCATGCCCCTCGGCGCACCACAGCGACGGCAGCCGGAAGCTCTGATCGCTGAGCATCAGCGTGAACAGGTCCGCGTCCGCGATCCCGGGACGTGCGGCCCGGTAATCGTCCACCACCGAGGGGCCCAAGCGCAGGTCCTGCGCGAACGCGACCGGGTCGAGGGCTTCTCCGGGCAGGTCCGCTGTCCACAATCGACATTCGTCGACGTTGAAGCCGCTGATGAGATCCACCCCGCGCCCAGCACCCCGGCTCAGCGCGGTCCACGGCAGGTCGTCGAGCACCTCGCCGTCGAGGACCACGCCGTAGGGCGTGCGGTTCTCCCACTTCGGGCGGTTCTGAGCCATCTCCACCGTCACGGCGGTTTGGGGCTCGTGGAACGCCTCTGGCGGCAGTGCTGCCAGTTCCTCGGCTGTTGCGGCACTTTCCAGCCTGCCGGTGATCCGTTCACCGATCTCGCGTGCTTCGCCCGTGTCGAAGAACAGCGCGCAGGTGCTCTGCGCGATGCCGCGCCGGAACAGGCCGTGCCGGGCGGAACCGGCGACCAGCGTCACCACGGAGATCGCCCCGGCGGACTCCCCGAAGATCGTCACGTTGTCCGGGTCACCGCCGAAGGAGCCGATGTTGTCCTGCACCCAGCGCAGTGCCGCGCGCAGGTCCAGGATGCCGCGATTGGCCGGAGCATCCGCGACCCACCCGAAGCCCTCGTACCCGACCCGGTAGTTCACCGTCACCACCACCGCGCCGGAGCGCGCGAGCAGCGATGCGTCGTAGGAAGGCAGAGCGCTGGTCCCCGCCAGGTACCCACCGCCGGTGATCCAGACCATCACCGGCAGGCCTCCGCCGAGATCCGGCGTGGTCACGTTGAGCGTGAGGCAGTCGGTGCTGTCCCCGGGTTGCCACACCGGAGGGAGGCCCGGCACCACCGCGGGTTGCGGAACCGACGCGCTGAAGGCCGACGCGTCCCGCACCCCGTCCCACGATTCCGGCGCCACCGGCGCCTGGAACCGGCGGGGCCCGTCCAGCGGTGCCGCGTACGGGATGCCCTTGAACACCAGGGCTCCGCCGCTGGTGATGCCGCGCAGGGAGCCGTTCCGGGTTCGCACGGTGGGGTCCACGTCGTCATACAAGCACAGCCCCGACCGGTGTGTCCGGCGGTCGCTGCAGGGTTCGCCTCGTCCGGAGCGGATGCCGTGCGCGTGCCACCTCGCCCTCATTAGGGTCGGCCCATGCTGCATGCCCCCGGGTCGGGCGCGATTCCGGTCACGCCCGTCCTGTCCGGAGTCATCGCCGTGCTGCTCGTGGCCACGGCCGGTGTCGTGGCCCTGGGCGGCCTGACCCGGTGGTGGGCGGTGTTGAGCGCTGGGGCGCGGGGAGCGCTGCAGCTGCTGGTCGTCTCGTTGATCATCGCGCAGATCGTGCATTCCGCCGCGCTCGTCATCGCCTTCCTGGTCCTGATGTTCGCCGTCGCCACGCGGACCGCGGGACGGCGGATCACCGGTAACCGCAGCTGGTGGTGGGCCGGACTGCCGATCGCGGTGGGCGTGGTTCCCGTCGTGGCGGTCGTGGTGGGCACCGGCGCTGTTCCGACGAGGGGCCTGGTCCTGATCCCGCTGGTGGGCCAGCTCATCGGCGGTGCGCTGACCGCGACCACGCTCGCCGGGCGCAGACTGCTCGACGAGCTGCACCAGCGTCATGGCGAGGTGGAGGCCGCCCTGTCGTTGGGCCTGACCGACAGCCGGTCCAGGCTGGAGATCGCCCAGCCGGTCGCGGGCACCGCACTGGTTCCGGCGCTCGACCAGACGCGGACGGTGGGCACGGTGACGCTGCCGGGCGCCTTCGTGGGAATGCTGCTGGGCGGTGCCAGCCCGGTCGAGGCGGGGATCGTGCAGTTGTTCGTGCTCATCGGCCTTCTCGCGGTGGAAGCCGTGGCGATCGTGGTCACGCTGCACGTCGTGGCACGGGGCCGTCTGACCGGTTCCAACCCAGCGCAACGGCGCTCACCGGCCGCCCGATCGTCGGGACCACCGAGCGTCGGCCGGGTGCTGCGGCTCTGGCGACGTTCGTAGCGTTGGAGATCAGGACCGGGACATCCCTTGTCCGAGGCCCGGTTCCGACAGCTCTGGGTGGGTGTGGGTGGTGGGGAAGTTTTCATGAAAACTTCCCCACCACCCACACCCACCACCTCTAGTTCAGGGTGTCGAAGAGGAGGTTCAGGCCCTCGGCCATGGTGGGGTGGGTGATCACGGAGTCGCGGACTTCTTGGTAGGGCAGGCGGCCGCGCATGGCCAGTTGCACCGCGGCGATGACCTCGCCCGCGTTGTGCCCCAGGAGGGCGGCGCCGAGGATCTGGTCCGTCTCGGCGTCGACGACGGCCTTCCACGTCCCCACCGTGTCGTGGACGGTCTTGGCCCGCGGGATCGCCGAGACCGGCAGCCGCGCCACTCTGACCTCGTGCCCCAGGTCGCGGGCCTCGGTCTCGGTGAGGCCGACGCGTGCGAGCTCGGGAGTGATGAACACGGCGTAGGGCACGAGCCGGCCGGCGGTCGCGGCGTCATGACCGGTGAGGTTGGCCCGCAGAACGCGAAAGTCGTTCCACGAAGCGTGGGTGAACTGCGGGCTGCCGGCGACGTCCCCGGCTGCCCAAACGTGGTCGGCGGTGGTGCGCAGGTGGTCGTCAACGGCGACGAACCCGCGGTCGGTGAGTTCGACCCCCGCCACGTCCAGACCGAGGTCGGCGGTCACGGGAGCGCGGCCGGTGGCCACGAGCATCTCCTGGGCGCGGATCTCCGAGCCGTCGGCCAGGGCGACGACGACCTCGCCGGTGCCCGGCTCCCGGTGCACAGCGCTCGCGCGGGCCCCGAGGCGGACGTCGACACCCTGGTCGGTGAGGATCTCCGCCACCTGACCCGCGACGTCTGGATCCTCGCGCGGCAGCAGGTGATCACCGCCCTGCATCAGGATCACGCGGGTGCCGAAGAGGGCGAACATCGAGGCGAACTCGCACCCGACGTATCCGCCCCCGAGGACCAGCAGCGTCTCCGGCAGACGCTCCAGGTGCAGGATCGTCTCCGAGTCCCACACCGCCGCTTCGGCGATGCCGGGAAGGTCCGGCAGAGCCGGGGTGGTCCCGGTGTTGATCACGACTTCCCCACCGCGAACCACCCGGGTGGTGCCGTCGTGGCACCGGATCTGCACGGTGCGATCGCCGACGAAACGGGCAACGCCCACGATGAAGTCCATGCCCGAGTCCGCGAACAGCTTCACGTGGGCCTCGACCATCCCGCCGACGACACCGTCCTTGTGCGCCCGGAGTTCGTCCAGGTCGATGGTGGGCTCGCCGTCGACCTGGACGCCCATCTCAGCGGCGTGACGCGCGGCGAGAAGATCGCGCGCCGAGCCGACGAGCGCCTTCGTGGGGATGCACGCGACGTTGATGCAGGTACCGCCGATCTTGTCCCGCTCGACCATGACGACGCGCCAGCCGGCCTTCGCCCGGTCCATCGCCAAGGACTTCCCGGCTTTGCCCCCTCCGACCACCAGCAGATCGACGTCTTCGATGTCGTTCTCACTCATGACCGCAATCCTCGACCCCCGGCCGCGGTCGCGCAGACCGGGGAGTTCTCCGAGCGCGCCCCCATCACGACGTCAGCCGACGCGCTCGGGCGCACCTGGAGGCACCGAGCAGCGGCAGGATGTAGGCCACGAACACCGCGGCGAGGATGATCGGCGTCAGCACACGTCCCGGCGGCGCGGGAGGCGCTACGGGGCAACCAGATTCGCGACCGCGGCGAGGATCGCTCCACACTGGACTCCGATCAGCTTCCTGATCGGGATCGGGTTGGGCGGTACGTCGGCGTCGGCCTCCGCCGCCCAGCGGTCGAAGACCTCCGTCAGCCGGGCGTGCTCGACCCGCAGCACCTTCGCGTCGTTGCCCTGGGCGATCTCGGCGCTCAGGGCGGAGAGCAGCATGCCCGCGAACCGCACCCGCGTCGAGTGGGTCGTGGCCGTGACCATGAAGCGTTCCGCCACGACCGCGGGGCGCCGGTTGTCCTCCACGCCGGCGCGCACCCGATCCGCTTCGGCGGAGGTGCGCAGGAACGGCAGGAAGCACTGCATCGCTCGCAGGTGCGGAGAGCGGGTGCGCAGCTCGGACCGGACGGCGTCGAACGCGGTGGTGAGCACCCGGGACGTCTCGCTGGTGAGTTCCGCGCGCTCGCTCAGCAGGTCCGCGTAGGACACGTCGAGCGGCGTGTGATCGTCGGCGTCGGTGTTCGCCCAGTACGGCACCTCGGTGGCCAGGTACGCGGTGCCGTAGCGGAGCGCGTAGGCGTAGCTCGACTCGCCTCCGGCACGTTCGGTCGGGTCGAGACCGAGGCCGTCGAGGTAGTCGTACTCCTGCTCCGCCGTGAACGCCCGGAACACGGAGGGAGCCAGCTGCTCGATGAACGGCGCCTCGCCCTCACCGGTGTGCAGGGGCAGGCCGAACCGGCCCGGAAGGGTCGCGAGCTGCTCGTTCAGTCGCGGGCTGGTGCTGCTGAGGTAGTAGAAGACGCCCCCGTACTCGCCGTTGTGCAGCGAGCACAGCACCATCGGCCGCGTCTCGTCGATGAGCGCGCGCAGCGCGTCGGTCTCCGGCATCACGCGGTCGAACACGGTCTTCTTGTAGGCGAAGGGGAACGACCACTCGACCTGCTCGTCGGTGGCCGGCCGGTAGAACGAGCGCCCGTACTTCGTCATGCTCAGCGGCGGCTCGAACCACGGCTCGTTCAACCGCGTTCCGTCCGGGTCGATGCAGGCGACGATGTGCCAGGTGCAGCCCCACTCCCCGCGCAGGTCGTCATCCTCGACGAGGGTGCGGGCCAGGTGCAGCGCCGACACCCCTCCGATCGGCTCGTTGGGATGCACCCCGCCGACGACCAGCACCTGCTCCTCACCGCCGTGGATGGTCAGGGACCACAGCGGCTCCCCGTCGCGCGACGTGCCGATGCGGCGCATCTCCGCCAATCCCGGGTGCTGCCGCGCGATCTCCTCCATCGCGGCCACCAGCTCGTCGACACCCACGAAGCGATCGAACTCGGGCACTGCGTCGACGAACTTCCCGATGCGCTCGAACACGCCACTCCCATCCCCCCGGGGGCCTACCCGCCACGTACTCCTGCACGAGAACCTGCGATCCGTTCGCCCCCGACCCTAACCGCCCCCACCTCGCCCCCACCGCTTCCAGCCCACGCACGCCCGTCGCCGACTGGACGCTCGATCGCCAGGGGACGGTTCTGGTCCGAACCGCCCATGATCAATGTCCGTTTCGCCCGGTCAATTCGGACCAAAACTGCCCGTTCGGGAGGTGCCCGCTCTCCTCTCGGGATCCCCCTGTCCGCGGGTCTCTGGTGGTGGAGAGAGGGAAGTTTTCATGAAAACTTCCCCCCACCTGCCCCAGGCCCGACCACCGCGGACCGCCGGACAAGATTCCGTCCGCAGCATCCGGTCAGGCGTTCACCAAACCGCCGTCCACCACCAGGTTCTGGCCGGTGACCGCCCGCGACCACGACGAGGCGAAGAACAGAGCCGCGTCGGCGAACTCGGTGGGCGTCACCACGCGACGCAAGGGCGTGTTCGAGGCGATCCCGTCGAAGACCTCCTCGGGAGTCGCGGCGCTCGCGTCTGTGGTGCGCAGAAGCCCGCCCGAGACCATGTTGACCGTGATCCCGTCGGGGCCGAGATCGGCGGCGAGGGTGCGGGTCAACGACAGCAGCGCCGCCTTCGACGCCGTGTAGTCGTGGTAGGGCACGACCGGGTTCTGGAAGAGGTTGGTGCCGATATTGACGATCCGGCCACCACCGAGCTCCCGCATGCCCGGCAGCGCAGCCTGGGTGGTGTGCAGCGCACCGCGGACGCTGCCCTCGAACTGCCCGGCGAACTCGCCCCACGTGATCGCGTCGGCGTGCGAGCGGGCGTCGCCGTTGAACGCGAAGTCGGCGAGCGCGTTGTTGACCACCGTGGTCATCGGAGTCCCGAAACGCTCACGCGCCGTGGCGAACAGGGCATCGACCTGGGCTCGGTCGGTGACGTCGGCCTCGACGGCGATCACCCGGTCGCCCAGCTCGGCGGCCAGTGCCTCGGCCCGCTCGCGGCTGCGACGGTAGTCGATGACGACGCGCGCACCTCGCCCCGCGAACGCACGCACCAGCGCGGAGCCCACTCCGCGCCCACCCCCGGTCACCACCACGAGCTGATCAGCGAAATCCATACCCCTCACGGTAATACCCCGCGATGTCACAGCCCGACGAACATGTCCTGGTGCAGGGTTGCCACGTGGCGCTGGGCGATGTCGGCGGCGGACGCGGGGTCGCCGTCGCGCACGGCTGCGACGAGTTCGAGGTGGTCCCGGTTGGACTCGCGCAGGTGCTTCATGGGGTAGGGCAGGTAGTAGCGGTAGAGCTCGCGGAGCAGCCGCGCGTAGTCCTGCTGGACCGCGCTGATGCCGGTCGCGGCGGCGACGGCGAGGTGGAACGTCTCGTCGAGCTTGTGGAAGTCGGCCCAGTCCGCGGCGTCGTTCATCCGCTCGGTGAGCTCGTGCAGGTGCGCGACGTCCTCGGGTGCGGCGTTGCGGGTCGCCAGGTGCGCGATGCCGCATTCGAGGACCACGCGGCGGTCGATGAGGTCGTGCACCTCCGCGCTGGCCGCGCGGTAGATCTCGGCCTCGCGAACCGTGCTGCGCGCCGGGGAGTCGACCACTCGCGTGCCGCCCCCGCGTCCGCGGCGGCGTTCCAGGATGCCTTCTTCGCAGAGGGCGACCAGCGCGCGCCGGACCGTGATCTCGGAGACCTCCAGGGCGGCGGCGAGCTGGGCGTTGCCGGGCAGCCACTCCCCCGGTTCGAGCAGCCCGAGGTCGACCGCGAGGGAGATCCGGGCACGGACGGTGTCCATCGCGGAGAGCCTGCGGATGCCGGAGAGCGCGGATGCGGACAGGGCTGCGGCGGGATCGTCGTCGTGCGCGTCGGCCCTGGTCATGGCGTACACGGTAACCAAGAACCGGCAATCTGCTCAAGATGAGCACTCTTGTTTAAGTGCTCATCTTGCTCTATTTTGTTCCCACCCCTGACTGACCTGCGAAGAGAGAAGGCGAGAGATGTCCCGATCGCTGCCGCTGGCGCTGGCGCAGGTGTCGCCGCAGCCGGCGACGGCGCCTGTGTCGGAGTTCGCCGGTGACGTCGAGCGGCTGCTCGCCCGAGCCCCGCACGCGCGCTTGGTGGCCTACCCGGAGCTGCACCTGTGCGGCGTCGAGGGCACCGGTGCGGAGCGCGACGCGCGGTTGCAGGACGCGGCCGAGCCGCTGGACGGACCTCGCTCCGGGCAGCTCGCCGAGTTGGCCGGGGACCTGGGGATCTGGCTGCTGCCGGGCAGCGCCTGCGAGCGCGGGGAGAACCGCGAGCTGTTCAACACCGCTTTGTGCTTCTCACCCGAGGGAGAGCTGCACGCCTTCTACCGCAAGGTCTTTCCGTGGCGACCGCACGAACCGTACGACCCCGGCACCCGATTCGTCGTCAGCGACCTTCCCGGGCTCGGCCGGATCGGGTTCTCGATCTGCTACGACTCCTGGTTCCCCGAGGTGGCCCGCCACCTGGCGTGGAAGGGCGCCGAGGTGATCATCAACCCGGTGCAGACCACGACGCAGGATCGCGATCAGGAGATCGTGCTCGCCCGGGCGCACGCGATCACCAACCAGGTCTTCGTCGCCAGCGTCAACGCCGCCCACCCCGTGGGCGTCGGCGGCAGCCTGATCGTCGACCCGGAAGGCCACGTGCGTCAGCAGGCCACCGGCGGCGATCCAGAGGTGCTGACCGATGTCCTCGACCTCGGCCACGTCACGCGGGTGCGCGAATCCGGCACCGCGGGCCTCAACCGCATGTGGTCGCAGTTCACCGACCACGACATCCCCGTCGAGCTACCGCTCTACCAGGGGCGCATCGATCCAGCTACGTGGCACCCGGAGATCCCGGAAGCCGGAATCCCCACACCCGGCCCCGAATCGGCCGGCTGACAGCCGCAACGGCGCGGCGAGCACCGAGGAGCTGCACATGCCCGAAGCAACACCGTCGCTGCAACGGACTCTCACGGTCAGGTCCGTCGTCCTGTTCGGACTGGCCTACATGACGCCGCTGATCGCCCTGGGCACCTTCGGCGTCGTCGCCGAGGAGACCGGGGGCACCGTCCCGACCGCCTACCTTGTGGCGATGGTCGCGATGCTGTTCACCGCCCACAGCTACGGGAAGATGGCCGCCGCCTACCCGGTCGCCGGTTCGGCCTACACCTACGTGCGACGGGCGCTGGACTCGCGCGTGGGCTTCCTCGTCGGCTGGGCGGTGCTGCTCGACTACTTCTTCCTGCCGATGGTGATCTGGCTGCTCGGCGGCACCTACCTGCAAGCCCAGTTCCCCGCCGTGCCCTTCTGGGTCTGGATCGTCTCCTTCATCGCGGCCACCACCTGCCTGAACGTGCTGGGCATCACGGTCGCGGAGAAGGCGAACTTCCTGCTGATGGCCTTCCAGTTCCTGGTGATCGGCATCTTCGTCGTGCTGTGCGTGCGCCACGTCCTCGACGCGCGCGGTGCCGCAGGCCTGCTCGACACCGGGCCGGTGCTCAATCCCGCCACGACCGCCGCGGGCGTTTCGGCCGGTGCCGCGCTGGCCGCGTACTCCTTCCTCGGTTTCGACGCCGTCACGACCCTGACCGAGGAATCGGTGAACCCGCGCAAGACGATTCCGCGCGCCATCCTGCTCATCGCGCTCATCGGCGGCGGCGCCTTCGCCCTCGTGACGTTCGCGGCTCAGCTCGTGCACCCCGGAAGTGCCTTCGCCGACCCCGATTCGGCCGTGTTCGAGATCGCCGCGGTCATCGCGGGAGATCTGGGCACGGCGCTGCTGCTGGCCGGGCTGGTGATCGCGCAGTTCGCCTCGGGGCTCGCGGCTCAGGCCAGCGCCGCGCGCCTGCTGTTCGCGATGGGCCGCGACACCGTCCTGCCCCGCAAGCTCTTCGGCGCCCTGCACCCGCGATTCCGGACTCCCGTGGCCAACATCGTCCTCACCGGCTGCGTCGGCCTGGTCGCCTTGGCGCTCGACGTCTCCACCTCGACGTCGTTCGTGAACTTCGGTGCCTTCACCGCTTTCACCGCGGTCAACATCAGCGTCATCGCCCTGCACCTCCGCCACCGCGCGGAAGGCCACCGGCGAGCGCGGTGGTCGCTCGTCATCCCCGTGGCCGGAACGCTCATCGACCTCTGGTTGCTGATCAACCTGGAACCGACAGCGCTGATCCTCGGCGGCATCTGGCTGGCCGTGGGCATCGTCTACCTGGCCTGCCGAACCCGGATGTTCCGCACCCCGCCTCCGGAAATGGCCACCGACGAGGATGCTCTGACCACTGCGCGGGCCTGACGCCGGTCCGGTTCGGGCACCGGCGGTTCGTTTCCGGATCTGAGCTTCGGCTGCGGGCGGGGTTCCAGCCAGATCTTCGGGTCTTCGCTGGAACCCCTTGGGTCACGCCTGTTCTGGGCCCTGCTTGCGGAGTTCGTCAACCCTGGAGAGGGCTTCGCGGAGCTCGGCGAGCCAGTCCTCGGTGTGCTGGCCGACCAGGCGTACCGCCCAGGCGAGCGCCTCGGACCGGGAGCGGGCTACGCCGGCGTCGACGAGCGTGTCGAGAACCTGTCGTTCAGGCTGGCGGAGCCGGGTCATCACCGGGACCGACAGCGTGGTGAACAGTTCCTCGGTACTTCCGAGCCGCGTTCCCCAGGCGACCTTGCGCCCGTAGCGGTGCTCGGCCTGGCGTGCGATCTCGATCCGCTGGTCGCGGGTCTCCTCGCGGAACCGGTCGATCCGACCGCTCTCGGCGGCGGCCCGTTCTGCCTCGTCGCCGAAATCGCCTTCCACCACGGGCAGTTCGCCGAGCACGACGATCTCCTCGCGGTCGACGGTGACCTCCGGTGCCGCGATGAACCAGTCCTCGGGCAGCCGTCCGACGAACCAGGCCTTCGCGCCCTCGGCCGAGGGGGCCTCGCCACGGCCACCGCCGCCCCAGCCTCGTCCCCGGCCACGCGCCGTTCGGTCGAACCTCGTGTACATCATCTCCTCACCTCCCAATTACAAAATTACACGCTTACCTCCGAGATCAGTAGCGTTTCCCTCACGGCGAAACCCGACGTGACGCTCACAGCCCGGGGTCTCTCCGAACCCGGGACCGTCGTCCGCTCCGGGCAGCGTTTCCGGGGTTCCTGGCAGAAGCCGTTCGACGGCCGGGTCCGTGAAACCGCACTCTCGCGCGAGACCCGCGCGGGAACCGGCGCCTATGCTCCGGCGGAGCCGATCGTCGGAGAACGAGGAGTGAACGATGACGACCGCGCACGACTTCGAAGTCACCGCAGCGGACGGATCGACCGTCGCGCTGAGCGAGTACGCAGGTAAGCAGCTGCTGATCGTCAACGTCGCGAGCAAGTGCGGCCTGACCCCGCAGTACGAGGGCTTGGAGGCGTTGTACCGCGAGTTCAAGGACAGCGGGCTGGAGATCCTCGGGTTCCCCTGCAACCAGTTCCTCGGCCAGGAGCCCGGAACCGACGCCGAGATCCAGGACTTCTGCCAGGTGAACTACGACGTGACCTTCCCGGTGCTCGCCAAGGTGGATGTCAACGGTGCCGACGCGGCACCGCTGTTCGCGCACCTCCGCGCCGAGGCCCCGGGCGACTGGGGCCCGCAGCACGGGGAGTTCTACGACAAGCTCAAGGACGTCACCCCGGCCACCGAGCCCGGGGACATCGTCTGGAACTTCACCAAGTTCCTCGTCGGGCCGGACGGCGTGGTCCTCAAGCGCTACGAACCCACGATCACCCCGGACCAGATCAAGCGGGACCTGGCGCTGCCGACCTCCAGCTGACGCTCGGAGTCCGCGAGGTTCCGGGGGTGGGGAAGTTTTCATGAAAACTTCCCCACCCCCGGAACCTGCACCTCTACCGTCTCAACTCAGGTAGTCGGGACGCTTGATCAGGAGCTCGGGGCGACCGTAGATCTCGGGCTCGACGACGGTCTCGTTCCAGTCCGCCTTCTCCACCGGCTCCAGCGTGACCGACACGGCCCCGTCCCGGCTGCCGAGGTGCTCGATCAGGGCTGCCGTGACCGATTCCGCGAGCTTGCGCTTCTGCTCGTCGGTGACGTCTTTCGGGAAGTGCTTGATGTTCACGTGCGGCATCGATCGCTCCTCGACCTCGGGACTCCGGCGCGCCTGACCGTAGCGCGCGGCGCACCGGCTCCTCCCCCGGCTCAGCTGACGACGATGGCCTGCTCCGTGGGACGGTCAGGTCGCGACCGCTTCCCGGATCGGTGCTGCGGTCTTGTCCCGGACATCGTCCTCGGTGACACCGGGTGCGAGCGCGACCAGGTTCAGGCCGTCGGCTTTCACGTCGAGGACAGCGTGATCGGTGACGATCCGGTTGACCACGCCCGCACCGGTCAGCGGCAACGTGCACCGCTCGACGATCTTCGGGGTGCCGTCCTTGGCGACGTGGTCGGTGAGCACGACGATCCGGCGCGCACCCACGACCAGGTCCATGGCGCCACCCATTCCCTTGACCAGGGAACCGGGAATCATCCAGTTCGCCAGATCGCCGTCCTCGCTCACCTGCAGCGCGCCCAGGACGGCGATGTCGATGTGGCCGCCGCGCATCATCGCGAACGACTGCGCCGAATCGAAGTAGCTCGCACCGGGGTTGACCGTGACGGTCTGCTTGCCGGCGTTGATGAGGTCCGCGTCCTCCTCGCCCTCCAAGGGGAAGGGACCGAGGCCGAGGATCCCGTTCTCGCTCTGCAACGTCACCCGCACACCCCCGGGGATGTGGTTGGCGACCAGGGTCGGGATCCCGATGCCGAGGTTGACGTAGTCGCCGTCGCTGAGTTCCGCAGCGGCGATCGCCGCCATCTCGTCGCGCGTCCAGGTCATGAGTTCGCTCCTACCCGGTCCGAAGCGGTGGCGCGGGGACGCACCGTGCGCTTCTCGATGTCCTTGACCCGCGGCCGGGCGCGGACCATGCGGTCGACGTGGATGCCCGGGGTGATGACCCGCTCCGGGTCCAGGAACTCCTCGCTGAGGTGCTCGGCCTCGACCACCGTCGTCCGCGCGCAGGTCGCGACCACCGGGTTGAAGTTCCGGGCAGCCGCCCGGTAGACGAGGTTGCCCGCGGGATCCGCGGTGTGCGCGTGCACCAGCGCCAGGTCCGCGACGATCCCGCGTTCCTGGACGTAGGTGCGCCCGTCGAACTCGGCCAGCGGCTTGCCCTCGGCGATCGGGGTGCCCACGCCCGCACGGGTGTAGAAGGCGGGAATCCCGGCCCCGCCCGCGCGCAGCCGCTCCGACAACGTGCCCTGCGGCGCGAACTCCAGCACCAGGTCCCCGTCCAGGTACTGCCGGGCGAACAGCTTGTTCTCACCCACGTACGACGCGATCACCTTGGCCACCTGCCGGTTCTCCAGCAGCAGGCCCAGGCCCTTGCCGTCGGCACCCATGTTGTTGGACACCACGGTCAGACCGCTGACCCCGCTGTCGCGCACGACCTCGATCAGGTCGTTGGGCACACCGCAGAGGCCGAAGCCTCCGACGGCCAGCGTCATCCCGTTTTCGAGCACGTCGGCCAGCGCCTCCGCCGCACTCGGGCGCAGCTTGGACACCTCATCACCCCTCGTCGGTCCGCTCACTGAACGCGGGCAGTACACCCAACAGTCCCTGCTCACCGCAATGATTCAGCGCTATCGCGGCGACATGTGCTCGCGGAACGACCGAGACCCGCGCATCGCGTCCACTCAGCGAACGCTAGGATGCGCTCATGGGCGCCCACTCGAACGACCACCTGGTCGGCCGCGTCGGCTCCGTGCTCCGCGCGCTGTCGGCCACCAACGAGGCGGGGGCGGCCACCACCGACCTCGCCCGCGCCACCGACCTCCCCCGGCCGACCGTGCACCGGTTGCTCAGCTCGCTGGCGGAGGAGGGATTCGTCGACCGCGACCGGCGCACCGGCCGGTGGTTCCTGGGACCCGAGCTCTACCTGCTGGGCCAGACGGCGGGCACCCGCTACGACGTCACCCACCACGCCCGCGCGAGCGTGAACCGACTGTCCGCGAAAACCGGTGAGAGCGCGTTCTTCTCGGCTTTGCGCGGGGCGGAAACGGTGTGCTTGCTCCGCGAGGACGGCGACTTCCCGATCCGGTCGTTCGTGCTCTACGAAGGGGCCCGGTTCCCGCTGGGAGTCGTCTCAGCAGGACTGGTCATCCTCGCCCTCCTCGATGACGTCGAGGTCGACGCCTACCTCGACGCCACCGATCTCACCGAGCGCTGGGGACCGACCCACTCCCCCGAGGCCGTGCGGACCCGCATCGCCCAGACCCGCCGCGACGGCTACTCCGTCAACCCCGGCCTGGTGGTCGAGGGGAGCTGGGGCATGGCCGCCGCCGTGTTCGACCGCGCAGGGAAACCGGCGTGGGCCCTGACGCTCACCGGCATCGAGACCCGCTTCCGCCCCGAGCGCCAACCCGAGCTCGGCGCCCTGCTCCTGCACGAAGCCCACACCCTCGGACGCACCCTCACCAGCAACGACGGCGGTCGGGCCTAGAACCGGCCGCGCCTCAGTGCTCGCTGCGCGTGCGGCGAGAGCCGCGGAGGGGATGACGCGAGAGGATGGAAACCCGGTTCAACGCGCTGATGGTGATCGCAGTCTTACGGGTCGCTGCAGAATCGCCTTGCTTGGCGGTGCGGGTAGCGGAACCTCACACGCCGCCTGGACTCCGTGCGCCACTCCTTTTGTATGCCAATACACGGCGTCGCGGCGTACTCGCCAGACGACGTGTGAGAACCCGCGGCGGTGCCGGCTGAGTCCCACACCTGAAGCAACGGCTCCGCCGCATCCTGAAACGACTCCTTCCTCAACAGCCCCTAGTGGTGCGGGCGGTAACGCCCCTTGGCCTTCAGCCGGGCGTTCGGCAGCACGGGCGCGGGCAACGCGGCGCCTTCGTAGCCGGACACGGGACCGAAGCGCCGGTCGGGGAGGTCGGTGTCGCGCTCGCTCTCCCAGGCGGCCCGGGCGGTCACGATGTCGTCGTGGCTGCGGCCGACGAAATTCCACCACATCACCAGGTCCTCCTGGAACGGCTCGCCGCCCAGGAGCAGCGCCCGGCCTTCGGACTCGGCGGAGAGCCCGACCTCGCTGCGGCCCTGCCCCAGGTAGAGCATGGCGCCGACCGGGACCTCCACGTCCTCGACGCTGATGCCCGGGGACAGCGCGAGGATCGCGTGCTCGAAGTCCGCCCGGAGCGGCACCGCGATCCGCCCGCCGGCGACGACGTCCAGGCTCGCGCCGACCAGCGGCGAATAGGTCGTGGCCGGCGACACCGCCCCGTCCACGCTGCCGACGAGCACGGTGATGCCGCCCTGGTCGAGCTCGTGCCGCGGCAGCTCGGAGTGGAACTCGAAAGCCGGTGCGACCTCCCGCACTCCCTCGGGCAGCGCGACCCACAGCTGCGCCCCGTAGAGGTTCGACGAGTGCTCTGGCGGCGACTGCTCGGAATGCGCGATGCCGTGTCCCGCCGTCATCAGCGGGAGATCACCGGGACGCACCATCTGGCGGCTCCCGACGCTGTCCTGGTGCCACACCTCGCCGTCGACCAGCCAGGTCACCGTCTGCAGCCCGATGTGCGGGTGCGGCGGGACCTGCATCCCCTCCTGGCCGGTGATGTCGGTCGGCCCGTAGGAGTCGACGAAGCACCACGCCCCCACCATTCGCCGGTCCCTGTTGGGCAGCGCACGCCGCACCAGCATCGCCCGCGGCCCGCCCAGCGGGACCTCGCGCGGGAGCAGGAGCTCCGCGTTCGGTTCGGTCGCGATCGGCTCCCCGGCGGTGCACATCGACCGCTCGGCCGGCTCGTTCTCGACATTGCTCATCCAAGTTCCTCTCCCCCCGTTCCCGGCCTGCCGGTGTCGTGCAGGCGGGCTCCCAACCGCGTGAACACGTCCGCGACCACCTGCAACTCGTGTTCCCCGAGATCGTCGGTGAACAAACGCCGCACCGTCTGGATGTGGTGGCGGTCCGCTTCGCGCAGCGCCACCAGCCCGGAGGCGGTCAACACCGCGTGGTGGACCCGCCGGTCGTCCGGCGCGCACTGGCGCAGCACCCAGCCCCGCCGTTCCAGCACCTTGATCTGGTAGGTCAACCGGCTCGGCGAGAAGACCATGCGCGAAGCCAGCTCCCCCATCCGCAGCCGGTGCGACTCGCTCTCCGAGAGCACCAGCAGCAGGTGGAAGTCCAGCAGGCTCATCCCCGACGACGCTCGCAGGTCCTCGTCGAGCCGCGTCTCCAGCAGCACGCTCGACTCGATGTAGGGCCGCCACGCTCTGCGCTGCCGCGACGTCTCCCAGGCTTCCACCCGATCGACCTTACCAGTTATTTCAAATCTTGAAATAACTCTCGACGACCGGGCACGAACCATCCCGAGGTGCGTGGAGGTGACCGATCCCTCTCCACCTTCCTGAACCCCGTGGGTGGGAGAAGTTTTCATGAAAACTTCCCCCACCCCCCACACATCCCGAGGAGGGGTCGCCGCAGAACCGATCCAGGTCCTCGCCCTGCGGACAACCCCTCACACGCCATGACCCTCGTACGAACATCGAATTACCCTGCCCTGAAGCGATTTTCATCTCTGTCACGATCACTCTTCCGGAATGATCGGCTTTTCCGCGCAACGACTTCCGCGGACGCGCGGATCAGAGGCGGACCCTGCGTGGGCCGAGTAGATTTCGCAGTGACCCCCGAGGCCGCCGGCGCGGGGGCGCATCGCTCGAACCAGGGGGGAACCATGAGCGAGGTTCAACCAATCCCAGGCGATTTCCCGCGGGTCACCACCTACTTGTGCGTCGACGACGCCGGTTCCGCGATCGACTTCTACTGCCGGGTGCTCGGCGCGACCGAGCGCATGCGAATGCCCATGCAGAACGGCAAGATCGCGCACGCCGAGATCGCGATCGGCGATGCGGTGATCATGCTCGCCGATGAAGCACCCGAGATGGGCGCCCGCAGCCCGAAGACGATCGGCGGGACGCCGGTGGTGCTCTACGTGTACGTCGAGGACGTCGACGACGTGTTCCGGGCGGCCATCCAGGCCGGGTCGACGGAGCTGAGCGGGGTCGAGGACAAGTTCTACGGCGACAGCAGCGGCGAGTTCGAAGACCCCTTCGGTCACCGCTGGAGCATCGCCACCCACGTCGAGGACGTGTCCGAGGAGGAGATGTCCCGGCGCATGGCCCAAGCCATGAGCGGCTGAGCCGCCCCTCGGCGGGTTCTTCATCGAAACCCGGATGGACCGGGCTCCGCATGAAGGACTTTCGGGCCTGATGAGCGTTCATTGCGACATTCGGGTACGAGATGGTCGCCAACGGAGCCACTTTCGTCGTACGCGGAGTGCGCATCCGGTCCATGAGTGGAACTCTGTTGATGACCTACTCGACGGCTCCACGACCGGCGACGACGGTCCCGCCGCGTGAGCGGGGCCCGCCGCAGTCCTGCGCCGCTCACCGGTACCCGCCCGTTCACGAGAAATGCGCGGGCAGATCCGGTTCCGGTCGACGGCGCACCTAGAGGTCGGTCAGCGGAGTCGATCCTCCTGAGGAGCAGCAATGAAGTCCATTCCGCTGTGGGTGGCCGTGCCGGTGACCGTCGCCATCGCCATGCCGTTCGGCCTGTGGCTGGGCGCCTGGTCGCTGCCGTTGTGGCTGGCGTTCATCGTGTGGGCCGAGTACTTCGCGCTGGGCGCGAAGCCGACCGTGCTCCGCATCGTGGTCCCGTCCTTCCTCAGCGGCGTCGTCAGCGCCGCGATCGCACTGATCTTCTCGCTTCTCGTCGGAATCGCCCTGGGTGACGCCATGCTCGTCGCGAGCGGCGACCTGGCGTTCATCATCGGCCTTCCGGTGGCCCTGCTGCCGATCATCTACGCGATGCAGTTCCTGCCGTTCGCGCAGGACACCGGGACGCTCCCCTTCTTCAACGGGCTGTCGATGGGACTGGCCACGTTCTTCATCGGGATCTACACGAACTTCGGCGGCCTGGCTTTGCCGACCGAAAGCGTGTGGCTGCCGCTGATCACCTCGGTGCCCGCGGTCCTGGGCGGACTGCTCGGCGCGTTCCTCGGGTGGTTCAACGTCGCCATCATGACTCCCTTCCGACGTCCGGAAGCGCAGTCGGCCGAAACGATCGCCAAGGCCTGACCCCGCGGCGGGGTCAGGGCGCGTCCGGGACGACGTCGGCGCCGTAGCGGGCGCCGCAGAACGTCCTCAGGCGCTCGGCTATGCCGGCGAGCGCGGGGGCGGCGTGGTGCTCTAGCGCCCAGGTGGCGTGCAGCTTGATCCGCAGCGGGCCGCGGTCGCTGTCGATCCGCAACCCGCGGAGGTCGAATCGCGGGTCGTCGGTCACGATGGCGACACCGCGACCCGCTGCGGCCAGCGCCTGCGCGACCTGGGCGTTACCGCATTCCAGCAGGTCCGGCTCCGCGAGCCCGTCGGCCTCCAGGCACTCCTGCAGGATCTGCCTGGGGCGGAACGAGGCGTCGAGAACCACGAGACGCTCACCGGCCAGCTCGTCCAGCCCGACCGAAGTGCGCTCCGCCCAGCCGTGACCTGCCGGGACGTAGGCCCACAGCGGCAGCACCGCCAGCGGTAGCGATCCCCACCCGGCTCGGGGCTGGTGGGTCGTGATGGCGAGGTCCGCTCCTTCGCGCAGCGCTTCCGTGCCCGACCGCTCGACGACCGTCGGCAAGGGGTCGTCCGGCCCGAAGGTCGCCAGGAACGGGGCGATCACGTCGGTGAGCGTGGTGGTGGGAGCTGCGATGGTCACGTGCACGAGATGACCGGCGGCGAACGCTTCGGCCGCCGACACCGCCTCGTCGGCGCGCCGCAGCACGTCGCGCGCGACGGGCAGGAACTGGACTCCAGCGGCGGTGAGTTCGAGCTGGTTGCCGCGGCGGTCGAACAGCCCGAGCCGCAGCTGCTGCTCCAGCTGGCGGATCTGCCGGGACAGCGCCGGCTGGGTCACGTGCACGACCTCGGCAGCAGCGCTGACCGAGCCGTGCTCCGCGACCGCGACGAAATAGCGCAGCGTGCGCAGCTCCATGCCTGACAGTATGCCTCATGGGCATGGGTCCTGATCAGAACAGGCATTGGACGGCATGGCTTTCTCGTCCAACGATGGAGGCATGACTTCCCCGAGCCCCGTCCCCCAGCGTCGCCAGCTGGCGACGGAGATCCCCGGCCCCCGGTCGAAGGCGCTCATGGCGCGCAAGCACGATGCCGTCTCCGGTGGCGTGAGCACGGTGATGCCCGTGTTCGCGACGCGCGCGAGCGGTGGCGTCATCGAGGACGTCGACGGCAACTCGCTGATCGACTTCGCGTCCGGGATCGCCGTCACCACGGTCGGTTCGAGCGCGCCCCGGGTCGTCGACGCGGTGCGCGACCAGGTGGAGGCCTTCACGCACACCTGCTTCATGGTCACGCCCTACGAGGGCTACGTGGAGGTCGCCGAGAACCTCAACCGGATGACCCCGGGGACGCACGAGAAGCGGTCCGTGCTGTTCAACTCCGGGGCGGAAGCGGTCGAGAACGCGGTCAAGATCGCCCGCGCGAGCACCGGACGGCAGGCGGTGGTCGCCTTCGACCACGCCTACCACGGGCGGACCAACCTCACGATGTCGCTCACCGCGAAGTCGATGCCCTACAAGCACGGTTTCGGCCCGTTCGCGCCCGAGGTGTACCGGGCACCCGGGTCCTACCCGTACCGCGACGACCTCGACGGTCCGACGGCCGCCCGGCGGGCGATCGAGATGATCGAGAAGCAGGTCGGCGACCCGGCCGCCGTGGTGATCGAGCCGATCCAGGGCGAGGGCGGCTTCATCACGCCCGCCGAGGGATTCCTGCCCGCCTTGGCCGACTGGTGCCGCGAGCGCGGTGTCGTGTTCATCGCCGACGAGGTGCAGACCGGATTCGCCCGCACCGGCGCGATGTTCGCGAGCGAGCACGAGGGCGTCGTGCCCGATCTCGTGGTCACCGCGAAGGGCATCGCCGACGGTCTGCCGCTGTCGGCGGTCACCGGCCGCGCCGAGATCATGGACGCCTCCCACGCCGGTGGGCTGGGCGGCACCTACGGCGGCAACCCGCTCGCCTGCGCAGCCGCGCTCGCCACCATCGAGACGATCGAGGAAGGCGGTCTCGTCGACCGGGCCCAGCACGTCGAGCGGGTTCTCACGAGCCGACTGCTGCGGTTGCAGGACGAGGACAAGCGGATCGGCGACGTGCGCGGCCGAGGCGCGATGATCGCCGTCGAGCTGGTGCGCGGCGGGACCCGCGAGCCGGACGCCGATCTCGCGCGAGCGGTCGCCGCGGCGGCCCACTCCCGAGGTGTCGTCCTGCTGACCTGCGGCACCTTCGGCAACGTCGTCCGGCTGCTGCCGCCGCTGTCGATCAGCGACGACCTGCTGCAGGACGGGCTCGACGTCTTCGCCGACGCCCTCGCCGACATCGCCGGTTCCTGACCCCGGCCACCGAACCAGCCCGTCACACCGAAACCCTTTCAGGACGGGGACTTCGGGTGCATCGAGAAGAGGACTTCGCATGACCGCAGGTCAATTCACCGTGGAGGACCCCGCGACCGGGCGCGCGCTCGCCACCGTCGCCGACGGGGGCCGGGCCGAAGCCACCGCCGCCGTCGACGCTGCCGCCGCCACAGCGCACGACTGGGCGCGCACCCCGGCGCGGCAGCGCGCGGACAAGCTGCACCGCGCGTTCGAGCTGATGCTGCGCGACCAGGACCGGCTCGCCGCCCTCATCGCGTCGGAGAACGGCAAGTCCGCGTCCGACGCGCGGGCCGAGATCTCCTACGCCGCCGAGTTCTTCCGGTGGTACGCCGAGGAATCCGTGCGCTCGTCGGGGAACTACGGCCCGTCCCCCGCCGGCGGCACCCGAACCGTCGTCTCCGAACGGCCGGTCGGCATCGCCGCGCTGATCACGCCGTGGAACTTCCCCGCCGCGATGGTCACCCGCAAGATCGGCCCGGCGCTGGCAGCCGGGTGCACGGTCGTGCTCAAACCCGCTGCCGAGACACCGCTGACGGCTCTGGCGATCGTGCGCCTGCTCGCCGAGGCGGGCGTGCCCGAGGGCGTGGTCAACACCGTAACCACCACCGACGCCGCAGCGGTGGCCACCACCTGGCTCGACGACGCCCGGGTCCGCAAGATCTCCTTCACCGGGTCCACCCCGGTGGGGCGCGCGCTGCTGCGGCAGGCCGCCGACCGGGTGGTGAACGCGTCGATGGAGCTCGGCGGCAACGCGCCGTTCGTGGTGACCCGGGACGCCGACCTCGACGCCGCCGTCGACGGCGCGATGCTCGCGAAGTTCCGCAACGGCGGTCAGGCGTGCACGGCGGCCGACCGCTTCTACGTGCACGCCGACGTCGCCGAGGACTTCGCGGCCCGGCTGGGCAAGCACGTGGAGCAGCTGCGCGTCGGCCCCTCCAGCTGCGCCGACAACGAGATCGGCCCGCTCATCAGCGCGAAAGCCGTCGACGGCGTCACCGCACTGGTCGACTCCGCGATCGCCTCAGGCGCGCGCGTGGTGGCGCGCGCGGAAGCACCGGCCGGGGACGAGGGGCACTTCTTCGCCCCGGTGGTCCTGACCGACGTGCCCGCCGACGCCGACGTCGTCCAGCAAGAGGTCTTCGGACCGGTCGCCGCGGTGGTCACCTGGCAAGAGGAGGACGAGCTGCTGCGCATGGTCAACGACTCCGAGATGGGCCTGGCGGCCTACGTCTACGCAGGCGACCTGCAGCACGCGATGCGGCTCGGCGAGAGCATCGACGCCGGGATGGTCGGCATCAACCGCGGCCTCATCTCCGACCCCGCCGCGCCGTTCGGCGGCGTCAAGCAGAGCGGGCTCGGCCGGGAGGGCGCTCGCGAAGGACTCCACGAGTTCACCGAGATCCAGTACCTCAGCGTCGCCTGGCCGGAGTCCTGATCAGCGGGATCGCCACTTCGCCCGGCCGTTCCCAGGTCGGTTAGCCTCCTGTGGTGCCGGTCCGGTCGGTCGAGTGAGGGGGCCCGGTTTGCAGGTCGGCGATCTGCTCAACACCACCGAGCTCGCCCTGCAGGTGCGGGTGCGGGGAGACCTGGACCGGCCGATCCGGTGGGTTCACACCATCGAGGTCCGCGCCCCCGGCAGGTTCCTGCGCGGCGGCGAGGTCGTCCTGTCGAGGCTGAACCCACGGGGAAGGCCACTCCCAAAGGAGTAATGATCACTTCATGAGGGCGAACCGAGCCAGTTACGTGCATGCCTAGTCGCACCTCGTGCCTCTTCGCGAGTGCGGACCTTCACCGACCAGCGCGAGGTTCGTCGGCCCAGCCCCCTGGACGGAGGTTCACGACCGTGCCCAACGCGTTTCCGCCCACGCCGCGCAAGTGGTGACCTCCGCCCCTGGTCGGGCCGCATCTCCGGCGCTGCAATGGGACGGCGTCACCGAACGAGGGGAGATGATCAACCGTGGCGAGCTTCAACGAGGCCGCCGGGACCGAGGGGCTCGCAGAACTCGCGGACTTCCCGCTGGTCGAAGCGCTCTTCGGTCGGCGATCGCGGCGCTTCGCCCGGGGTGACGAGATCCCCGACGGCCCGCTCGCCTACCGCTCCCGGCAGGAGCCTCTCCCTCTCACGGAGCTCGAACGGATGCTCGTGCTGAGCGGGATGGGCGGGACGACGGGCTGGCACCACTCGATCACCCGGCACGCCCGCTACGCGCCGCACGTTTCGAACTACGCCGGCGGTGCGGCCGGCCGCACCTTCCCGTCCGCGGCCGGGTTTCACACCGCCGAGCTGTTCTGCACCGACGACTCGGGGGTGTACTTCTTCCCCACCCGCGACGCCGGAGCGCTCGTCGACCCTGCGGTCGAGGAGGTCACGCCCGAGCTGATGGTGCAGCGCCACGGCGAGCGCTTGCACCGGCTCTCGACCGGACGGCTTCACCTGCCCGCCGCGGAACCGCACGTCGAGGGCCACAACACGTGGTGCGTCAACGTTCCCGGTTCGCTGTTGGTCATCCCGGTGGCGGACCTGGCTCAGCACCTGCTCGCCGTGCTGTGCTTCTTCGCCCAGAACGGCTACGCGATCTACGACGACGTCCACGACCGCGCGATCCCCGGGTTGGCGGACTTCGACGCCCTGGTCAACGTGGAGGAGCCCTTCCCGCTGACCTTCACCGAGCAGTACGCGCTCACCGAGGCGACCGCGGAGCTGGCGACCGCGTGCTACGCGGGAGTGCTGACGCTGCAGGCGATGGGACTCGGCGGCTGGATGTTCGACGGCATCGACCGGTTCTCGATGCTCGGCGCATCGGGAGATCCCGACGTGCCCGGACTCGGCTTCCGCTACGACCAGGACGACCGGTGGCCCGTTCCCAACCCGACCGGCCTGGAGGGGGTCTTCGAGGCGTTCTGCCCACCTCACTACCGCGACATGGGAGCAGCGGTGGAGGCCTTCGCCGATCGCAAGTTCGGTCCGGGCGGCCCGTTCCACGCCGACACGCCGGGCGCCTGGACTGACAGCCCCGGGTTCCGCGGCAGCGCATTGGTCCACGACGACGCGTTCAAGGCCTGCGTCGCGCTCCAGGCCCAGTACGTCTTCGACGTGTTCGGGAAGTTCCCCGGGACCGTGCCGACGGTGTTCATCCTCAACTACGTCCAAGCCCACCACCTCGACCTGGACTTCTACGACCACTTCTTCAAACCCGGCGCCTACCTGCGCACCCACGCCACCCACATGCAGAAGTGGCACGGGTGAAGGCGCTCAGACGCCGCATCCGCGCCTCACGCCCTCCAGTGCTACTTTACAGTCCTGTAAATCGCCTGCGATTCTCAGAGGTGGTCATGCGCGGCATCGGCGGGAGGTCGCTTCCGGAGGCCGAGAAGCGCGGCTTGCTGCTCGACTCCGCCGAGCGGACCTTCTGCAGGCTCGGCTTCGCCCGCGCGAGCGTGGGAGCCCTCGCCGACGACGCGGGGGTGACACGCCCGACCGTCTACTCCTACTTCGCCTCCAAGGACGACGTCTTCCGCGCCTTGGCGGAGCGGGTGCGCGACGAGATCCTCGCGGTCCAGGAGCAGAACGACACGACGTCCCCGCGGGAGACCGGGCGAGCCGGCATCATCGGTTACCTGGATGTGTACGTGCGCCACCGCGGGATCATCACCGTGATCGAGCACCAAGCACTCTCCGATCCGAAGATGCGGACGCTGGAAGCGGAGATCCACGAGAAGCCGACGCGCAGGCACGCGCAGTTCCTCTCGCGCCTCGAATCCCGCGACGAGGCCTCGCTCGCCGTCCCCGCCCCGGCGCTGGCCGAGATGGTGACCGGGATCGTGATGCGCTTCGCCGACCTCGCCGCGGCCGACCCGCGGCAACTCCCGGAACTGAAGCGAGAACTCGTCACGGCCTACGAGCGGCTCACCGGCGTGCGGTCCTGACCGCGAGCCGGAGGTCGATCGGATGCCCGGAAGTCACCAGGTGTCCACGAACTTCGGACGCGCAGGCGCTTCCCGCTCCCCCGTCGCCAACAACGTGCGCACCAGGTGCGCGCGGGTCTCGGCGGGATCGATCACATCGTCGATCTCGAAGGCCGCGGCGGTCGAAAGCGCCTTGCCTCGCTCGTAGGCTTCCGCGACGAGCTGCTCGTACCGCGCGTTGCGCTCCTCGGGGTCATCGATCGCGTTGAGCTCGTTGCGATACCCCAGCCGCACACCACCTTCCAAACCCATGCCGCCGAACTCGCCGGTCGGCCAGGCCACTGTGGACACCGGAACGCGAAGCGACCCACCGCACATCGCCATCGCCCCCAAGCCGTAGCCCTTGCGCGTGACCACGGCGCAGATCGGTACGCCGAGGTTCGCGCCCGCGACGAACATCCTGCTGAACTTCCGGACGGTGGCGCTCTTCTCGGAGTCCGGGCCGACCATGAAGCCCGGTGTGTCGCACAGCGATACCACCGGCAGCCCGTAGGAGTCGCACAGCTGCAGGAACCGCGCCGCCTTCTCCGACGCGTCGTGGTCGATCGCGCCGCCCAGGTGCCCCGGACTGTTCGCGATGACGCCGACCGGCTTCCCCTCGATCCGCGCCAGGGCCGTGACGATGCCGACACCGAACCGCGAGCGCAGTTCGAGCACGCTGTCGTGATCGGCCAGCGCGTCCACCACGCGACGCATGTCGTACGCGCGCACGCGGTTCTCCGGGACCACGTGCCGCAGCACCCGCTGGTCCTCCGCCTCCCACTGCTCGACGGCCCCCTGGACGTAGCCCAGGTACCTGCGCGCGCACGCCACGGCCTCCGCGTCGTCGCCGACCAGGACGTCGACGACCCCGTTCGCCGTCTGCACCGACATCGGGCCGATCTCGTGCGGCTGGTGCACGCCCAGCCCACCACCTTCGATCATCGCCGGTCCGCCCATGCCCAGCGACGCGTCCTCGGTCGCGATGATCACGTCGCAGCACCCCGCGAGCGCCGCGTTTCCCGCGAAGCACCTGCCGGATACCACCGCCACCAGCGGGACCGTTCCGGACAGCTTCGCCAGCAGGTGGAACGCCGGTTCGTCCAGCCCCGCCACCTTGGTGGTGTCGGTGTCGCCCGGGCGACCACCGCCGCCTTCCGCGAAGATCACCACCGGCATGCGCTCCCGCTCGGCGAGCTCGAACATGCGGTCCTTCTTGCGGTGGTTCTCCATGCCCTGCGTACCGGCGAGCACCGTGTAGTCGTAGGACATCACCACGCACCGCCGGCCGTTGATCGCCCCGGTGCCCGCTACCAGACCGTCCGCCGGGGTGTTCTCGATCAGGTCGTCCACGGACCGTCGGCGGCGCTGCGCGGCGATCATCAGAGCGCCGTACTCGGCGAAGCTGCCCGGATCGCACAGGTCCTCGATGTTCTCCCGAGCCGTGCGCCGGCCGATCTTCCGCCGCTTGTGCACCGCCTCAGGCCGTGCCTCGTCCAGCCCGATGCGGTGCCGTTCGATCGATTCCACGAGGTCGGGGCGGATCTCGTCGAGGTCGACCTCGTGCTCACCGGCGTCGCTCCGCTCATCGGCACCGGTGTCGCGAACGGCAGCGATCACCGCTCCCGCCTGCACGGTCTGACCGACCGAGACGGTGATCTCCTGGACGTCGACCTGCCTGCCCGGGCTGATCACGTGCTCCATCTTCATCGCTTCGAGCACGAGGACCGGCTCGGCCGCACCGACCCGCTGCCCCGGCGCGGCGCAGATCTCCACGACCGTCCCGCTCATCGCGGCCGTGACCGTCGACGCGTCCGCCGCCTCGCCGACGGACTGCTCGTCCACGAGCTCCGGCAGGCGCTCGTCGACGAAACCGGTGTGGACAGCGCCGGCGAGGAAGTCCGGATGTTGCAGGATCTCGCGCAGCAGTGGGATGTTCGTCGGTGGACCGTCCAGGTCGAACTCCGCTAGCGCGAGACCCGCGCGCGAGGCCACCGCCTCGAACGTCCCGGGTCCCGTCGTGATCACCTTCGCCAGCAGCGAATCGAAACGCGGATTCCCGGGATAGCCTGCGTAGCCGTGGGTGTCGACGCGGATGCCACGACCGGACGGCGGCTGGAATCGCGTCCGCGGACCGCAGCTGGGCGACACGTGCCCATCCGGGTGCACGATCTCCGCGTTCACCCGAACCTCGATCGCCGTGCGGGACGGTGTGGGAGCGTTCCCGATTCCCAGCGAGGCCAGGGTCTCGCCCGCTGCGATGCGCAGCTGAGCCGCCACGACGTCCACTCCCGTCGTCTCCTCGGTGACCGGGTGCTCGACCTGCAACCGCGGGTTCACCTCCAGGAAGACGACTTCTCCGGTATCGGCGTCGACGAGGAACTCCACGGTCCCCGCGTTGTCGTAGGAGGCCGAGCGCGCCAGCCGGGTGGCAGCCTCCAGCACAGCGGCGCGGGCCGCGTCCCCGATCCAGGGGCTCGGTGCGATTTCGATGATCTTCTGCCTGCGGCGCTGGATGCTGCAATCCCGTTCGCCGAGGTGCACCACCGCGCCGGTGCGATCACCGAGGATCTGAACCTCCACGTGCCACGCGCGCGGCAGTAGGCGCTCGGCGATGATGTTCCCGGTCCCGCCTGCCGATCGCGCTTCGGACGCGCAGCGCTCGTAGGCCTCGTCCACTTCGGACGCTTGGTGGACCGGGCGGATTCCGCGGCCACCGCCGCCGTCAACGGCCTTGAGCATCATCGGCCCGTGGTCGTTGAAGAACTCGCGTGCCTGCGCAGGACCGACCGGGCCGTCGCTGCCCGCCAGGGTCGGCACCCCGGCCTCGCGGGCGCACCGGCGCGCGGCGTCCTTGTCGCCGAACAGATCCAGCAGTTCGGGGCGCGGCCCGACGAAGGTGATCCCCGCTTCGGCACATCGGCGCGCGAGCTCCGGGTTCTCGCTGGCGAAACCGTAACCGGGATGCAGGGCGTCGCACCCGGTGCTCGTCGCGGCGTCCACGAGGGCGTCGACATCGGCGTAGGAAGCGACCTCCACCGCGGCATCCGCACGGCGCATGTGCGCGCAGTCGACGTCATCGGCGGTGTGCACCGCGACGGTGTCGATGGACAGCGCGCGCCCTCCGTCCATGATGCGCAGCGCGATCTCGCCCCGGTTGGCCACCAGGACCCGGGTCATGACCATGCGTTCCCCTAATCTCCCCGTCGGAGCTCGATGCCCGCCGCTTCCCGGTCCCACACAGCGCCGTGGACCCCGGACTCGCGCAGCACGTTCTTCTGGACCTTCTGCGTCGGCGTCTTGGGCAGTTCCGCCACGTGCTCCACGTAGCGCGGAACCATGAAGTAGGGCAGGCGATCGACGAGGAACCGGGTGAGCTCCACCGGGTCGACGTCCTCGCCCTCCCGCGCCACCACCACGACCTTGATCTCGTCCTCGGTGAAGTCCGATGGCACGCCGACGACCGCGCACTCGAACACCGAGGGGTGCTCGTTGACGACGCTCTCGACCTCGAAGCTGGACACGTTCTCGCCGCGACGCCGCAACGCGTCCTTCAGACGATCGATGAAGTAGAAGCGCCCTTCGCCGTCCTGCCGGAACGCGTCACCGGTTCTGATCCAGCCGTCCCGGATCGTCTCCGCCGTCCTCTCCGGCAGGTTGTGGTAACCGGCCATCGTGGTGTGCCGCAGGAGTCCGCGCACCCGCAGTTCGCCGACCTCACCGACCGGCACGTCCTCACCGCGCTCGTCCACCACCCTGAGCTCGTAGCCCTCTCGCCCGAAACCCGCCTCGCCGCCGACGATCGTGCGCGGCGAGCCGTTCATCACCGCACCGATCTCGCTCATCCCGTACACCGCGGCGACCTCGATGCCGAATCTGTCGCGGAACGCGGGAACGTCGCTGGCCAGCGGCGCCATCACCGCCAGCCGCAACGGGTTGTCGGCGTCGTCGTCCGAGACGGGCTGCTGCTGCAGGAGTTCGGCCATCGCTCCGAGCAGCGTGGTGCAGGTGATGCCGTACTCCCGGACCGATGGCCAGAACCCGCTGGGCGAGAACCGCGGTTCCAGAACGCAGCACGCCTGGTGGATCAACGACTGGTACACGCCGTACCACTGGCCGGCCAGGTGGAACAGCGGCAAGGTCACCAGGATCCGGTCGCGCTCGCGCGGCAGTTCCTGGTCCTCGCGGGAGGCGTAGGTGTAGGCGTGCGCGTGCGAGACCAGCACGCCTTTGGACGGGCCGGTGGTGCCGGAGGTGTACATGAACGCCATCAAGTCGGCGGGATCGCAGTGCTGCGGGGTCATCGGTTGGCTGCCGTCGAGCGCGTCGAAGCGCAGCACCCGCCAGCGCCCGGCCGGGAGCGCTGAGCCGTCACCACCCCGCACGATCACTGTCTCCAGCGCGGTCAGCTCGGAAGCGACCGCCGCGAGCCGCGCGCAGCAACCGTCCTCGACGATCAGGACTCGCGCCCCGGAGTCGTTGAGGACGTGGGTGAGGAAGCGCCCTTTGTAGGCGTTGTTCACCGGTACTTCGACAGCGCCCATGAGGCCGGTCGCGGAGAACGCGTGCACGAAATCGGCTGAGTTGTCCAGCAGCAGGCCGACCGGGTCACCCCGGCCGACGCCCAGATCCCGCAATCCCGCGGCGATGCGCAGGGCACGAGCGTGCCATTGGCCGTACGTCCAGGTCACGCCGTCGGCGATCAGCGCAGGTCGGTCCGCACCGCCCGACAGCGCGCGTTCGAACGCGGCAGGAAGGGTCCGGTCCGACAGCTTCGGCAAAGCGGGCACGGCGCCTCCTCGAAGGGTGCATCCACGCCCACAGCACTTTACAGCGCTGTAAAGTACCTGGCAACGGTCGTCACGCTCCGGAGCGCGCGTTGGAGGGGCGGCGGGGTTGTTCGCAGTGGTACGACTGCACGGGCCCGGCAGAAGATCCCGCTCGGGACCCCTCCGCAGTTCGTCGACCGCTCTCGGGAGGAACAGTGACCGACCTCTTCGCCCTCAACGGCAGGAACGCGATCGTCACCGGGGGTGCGCAGGGCATCGGCGAAGCCATCGTGCTCGCCCTCCGCGACGCGGGAGCGCGGGTGTTCATCTGCGACATCAACCCCGAAGTCGGCAACGCCTCCGCCGAACGGCACGGCGTCGAGTTCGTGGCCGCGGACGTCACCGATCCCGACAGCATCGACGCCGCGTTCGAGCACGTGGCGAGCACGGGCGGGTCCGTCGACGTGGCGGTCAACAACGCCGGGATCGTGCACAACCACCCCAGCGAAGACCTCGATCCCGAGGACTGGCGCCGGGTGATGGCGGTGAACCTCGACGGCGTCTTCTACAGCTGCCGAGCCGCCGGCAGGCGGATGCTCGCGCAGGGTTCCGGGAGCATCATCAACACCGGCAGCATGAGCGGCCACATCTCCAACCACCCGCAGCCCCAGTCCGCCTACAAC
The DNA here is from genome assembly GCF_054778355.1 of Saccharopolyspora tripterygii. Lineage (NCBI taxonomy): Bacteria > Bacillati > Actinomycetota > Actinomycetes > Pseudonocardiales > Pseudonocardiaceae > Saccharopolyspora > Saccharopolyspora tripterygii. The sequence goes on from NZ_BAAGZP010000011.1 coordinate 40,842, forward strand.
GCGGCGAAGGCCGGCGTCATCCACCTCACCAAATCGCTGGCCGGTGAATGGGCCGCCCGGGGTGTGCGGGTCAACTCCGTCTCCCCCGGTTACGTCGGCACCGAGATGACCAAGCGCGGGATGAGCAACGAGGAGTGGCGGCGGGTCTGGATCGAGGGCACGCCGATGAACCGCGTCGCCGAACCCCGCGAGATCGCCCCCGCCGTGGTCTTCCTCGCCTCCGACGCCGGAAGCTACTGCACCGGGACCGACCTGGTCGTGGACGGCGGCTACACCGTTTGGTGACCACGCCGGGCTGATCCCGGCACGGCCACCGATCGCGGGCCGTCGGCCGGGTGGGAGGTGGGGGAAGTTTTCATGAAAACTTCCCCCACCTCCCGAGTTCACCTACCGGCCGGCGCGCTCCACGGCGATGCCGCGCACGGACTTGAGCTCCGAGACGAGCTCGGTGCACACGTTGACCGGCCACTTCGGCAGTTCCAGCCGGGTCTTGCCGAGGTGCACGTGCACCGGGGTGGTGCCCTTGTGCGCGAGGAACGTCTGCTTGAGCTCGCTGATCACCTCGGCGTTGAGCTTGCGGGAATCGGCGCGCAGCACGAGCGGCGGTTCGCTGCCGGGGTCCGTCTCGGCCGCGGTGATGTCGATCGGCACCGCGTCGGAGGCGAACACGCTGATCTCGCCTTCGCGCTCGTTGACCCGGCCCTTGACCGCGAGCGCGTTGTCCTCGACCAGGCAGTCGGCGAACATCTCGTAGGACTTCGGGAAGAACAGCACCTCGATGCTGGCCTCGAAGTCCTCCAGCGTCACGATCGCCCAGGGCTGGCCGTTCTTGTTGAGCCGCCGCTGGATCCCGGAGATCATCCCGGCGATCTTGGGCTGCTGCTCCTTGCTGCCGTAGCCCGAGGGCTCGCGCTCACCGCCGATCAGCTCGGCGATGCTGGTGTCCTGGTAGGGCGCGAGCAGCCGCTCCGCGCCGTCCAGCGGGTGCGCGGAGACGTAGAGGCCGAGCATCTCGCGCTCGTAGGCCAGCAGCTGCTTGCGCGGCCACTCCTCGTCGGTGAACTGCAGGTGCGTCAACGGCGACGTGTCCTCGCTGGACCCGCTGTCGTCCCCGCCGAAGAGGTCGAACTGGCCCATCGCCTGCTGCCGCTTGAGACCGATCACCGCGTCCACCGCGGCCTCGTGGTGGGCGTTGAGCGACATCCGGGAGTGGCCGAGCGAGTCGAACGCCCCCGCCTTGATCAGCGACTCGATGACCCGCTTGTTGCACGCGGTGATCTCGATCTTGTCGAGGAAGTCGGTGAACGAGGAGAACTTGCCCTTCGCCTCGCGGGAGCCGATGACCGACTCCACGACGTTGGCACCGACGTTGCGGATCGCGCCCATGCCGAAGCGGATGCGGCCCTCGACGGCGGTGTGCTGGGTCATGGACTCGTTCACGTCCGGCGGCAGCACCTGGATGCCCATGCGCCGGCACTCGGAGAGGTAGACCGCGGTCTTGTCCTTGTTGTTGCTGTTGGCGGTCAGCAGCGCGGCCATGTACTCGGCCGGGTAGTGCGCCTTGAGGTAGGCGGTCCAGTAGGTGACCAGCCCGTACGCGGCGGCGTGGGATTTGTTGAACGCGTATCCCGCGAAGGGCAGGACCGTCGCCCACAGCTGGTCGATGGCTTCCTTGGAGTAGCCGCGTTCCTTCATGCCCGCCTCGAACCGGGCGAACTGCTCGTCCATGACGGACTTCTTCTTCTTGCCCATCGCACGACGCAGCAGGTCGGCTTGTCCGAGGGTGTACCCGGCGACCTTCTGCGCGATCGCCATGATCTGCTCCTGGTAGACGATCAGACCGTAGGTCTCGCCGAGGATGTCCTTCAGCGGCTCGTCCAGCTCCGGGTGGATCGGCTCGACCGGTTTCCTGCCGTTCTTGCGGTCGGCGTAGTCCAGGTGCGCGTTGACGTCCATCGGGCCCGGCCGGTACAGCGCCACGCAGGCCACGATGTCGCCGAACCGGGTGGGCTGCATGCGCTTGAGCAGCGACTGCATGCCGCCACCTTCGAGCTGGAACACTCCCAGGCTCTCGCCGCGCCCCAGCATCTCGTAGGTCGGGTCGTCGTCGAGCGGGATGTCCAGCGGTTCGACCTCGGCACCGTGGTTGGTCTTCACCATCCGCACGGTGTCGTCGATCGTGGTCATGTTGACCAGTCCGAGGATGTCGATCTTGAGCAGTCCCACGGCCTCGCACTGCGGGCCGTCCCACCCGGTGATGATCTCGCCGTCGTCGCGCTTCCACAGCGGCAGCACGTCCAGCAGCGGCTCTCGCGAGATGATGTGCGCGCAGGCGTGCACACCGGCGTTGCGGATCAGCCCCTCCAGGCCGCGGGCGGTGTCGAAGATCTTGCCGATCTGCGGATCGGTCTCGATCAGCGACCGCACCTCGGCGGCCTCCGGGTAGCGCTCGTGGTCCGGGTCGACGATGCCCGACAGCGGGATGTCCTTAGCGGCGATCGGCGCGGGCAGCGCCTTGGAGAACTGGTCGGCGAGCTGGAAACCCGCCTGCCCCAGGTGCACTCGGGCGGCGTCCTTGAACGCGGCCTTGGTCTTAATCGTGCCGTAGGTGATGACCTTGGCGAAGAACTCGTCGCCGTACTTCTCCTTGGCGTACTGGATGACCCGCTCGCGCTGGCGCTCGTCGAAGTCGATGTCGATGTCCGGCGGCGAGTCGCGCTCGGGGTTGAGGAACCGCTCGAAGAGCAACCCGTGCTGGAGCGGGTCGATGTCGATGATGTGCAGGACGTAGGACAGCAGCGCACCCGCCGCCGAACCACGCCCCGGGCCCACGCGGATGCCGTTGTTCTTGGCCCACCGGATCATGTCGCCGACCACCAGGAAGTAGGAGCTGTAGCCCTTCTCCGTGATGACCTTCAGCTCCCATTCGAGCTGGTCGCGGTACTCCTGGGTGAACTCGCCGTCCTTGAAGCGGGTCGGGATGAACTCCTCGACCTCGTCGCGCAAGACCTCCACGTCGGTGCGGCCGACCTCGACCTTGGCCTGCGGCATCCGGTTGTGCGCGGCGAAGGCCTCCTCGTAGCCCTCGACCATCTCCGAGATCATCAGCGTGCTGTCGGCCGCCCCGGGGACCTCCTCGTCCCAGTACTCGCGCATCTCCTCGGAGCTCTTGATGTGGTAGCCGTCGCCGTTGAACTTGAACCGATCGGTGTCGGCGATCATGGACCGGGTCTGCAGGCACAGCAGCGCGTCGTGGTGCCCGGCCTGGTCGTTGGTCACGTAGTGGCTGTCGTTGGTCGCCACCGTCCGCAGGTCGAGCTGCTTGGCGATGTCGAGCAGCTCACCGCGGATGTTGCGTTCCATCTGGATGCCGTGGTCCATGACCTCGATGAAGAACCGGTCCGGACCGAAGATGTCCTTGTAGTCGGAGGCGGCCTTGAGCGCCTCCTGCTTCTGCCCCAGCCGCAACCGGGTGAGGATCTCGCCCGCCAGGCAGCCGGAGGTGGCGATGATGCCCTCGGCGTGCTCGGCGATGAGCTCCTTGTCCATCCGTGGCTTGCGGAAGAACCCCTGCATGCTCGCCATCGACGACAACCGGAACAGGTTGCGCAGCCCGGTGGAGTTCTGGGCGAGCATCGTCATGTGCGTGTAGGCGCCGGCACCCGAGACGTCGCCGCTCTCGCCGTACTCGTCGACTTCCTTCTTGCCCGTGCGGGCGCGCTCGCCCCAGAACACGGGCTTCTTGTGGAACCGGCTCTCCGGAGCGATGTAGGCCTCGATGCCGATGATCGGCTTGACCCCGGCGCCCACCGCCTTCTCGTAGAAGGAGTGCGCGCCGAACATGTTCCCGTGGTCGGTCATCGCCACCGCTGGCTGCTCAAGTCTGCTGACCTCGGCGAACAGCGCGTCGTGCTTCGCCGCACCGTCGAGCATCGAGAACTCTGTGTGAACATGCAGATGGACGAACTGATCAGACACGCGGTCGTCTCCGGGAGCATCGACGAGGGTGGACGGGTGGCCTGCCAACCCTAGACTCCCCGCCTCGCGCGGCTGCGAACCACCGAACGCGTGTTGCTGATCGACTTCGATAACCCTCTGACGTGCGGTTTCGACTCCGTTGGCCGTTGTGGCCGCTCATGTCGTGTGGGTGGGGAAGTTTTCATGAAAACTTCCCCACCCACACGACATGCATCAGGAGCGGCGCACACACCGCCACGCAGAACAATTCCTCAACAGCTCCTAGTCGACGCCGGACGAACGGGCACTTTCCCCGAGCGCGAGCGTCGACCCCAGGCCCGCGAGTCGTCGCACTTCGGCGGAGAGCTCCTCCTCCGTCGTCACCGATCGGGAGAAGCCCAGCCGCACATCGCGGTCGCCGTCGCTGGTCTCGACCCGCAGCCGGATCCCCAGCCGGTCGATCCCGAGCGGCATCACGGGCCCGGAGCGGAGCAGCGGGCCGGGCAGGTGCCGAGCGAGCATGCTGACGACGTCCGAGTGCCGGCACTGCAGGTGCTGCAGCCAGTGCGATTCGCGAGCCCAGAACGAGTCGCGCTCAGCGGCGGCGAAGTCCGCGGGATCGATCTGCTCGGTTCCCTCGCCATCGCCGAGCGTCAGCGAGACCGGCTCCAGCAGCACGACGCTCGCCGTGTGACCGACGTCGAGCAGCCGCTCGTCCGCCAGCTCGTGGGAGACCTCCCACGCCCGCTCCCGGGCGCTCTCACCGGTGAGCAAGGTCAGCCAACCGGTGATCCAGAGCAACCCGCGGACCTGCCCGCGCATCGGAACGGGCGCGTGGTCGGCGAGCTCGACGAGCGCGCCCGCTCGCCGCTGGCGGGCCTTCATGACCGAATCGACGACCGGGCTGTCGGACGGCAGCACCATCATGACCTCGCCGCTCGCGTGCGTGTGCAGCAGAACCGGGGTGATGCGGCCGGCGAGGTCACCGCACGTCACGTTCACACCGGCAGGTCGAGCGGCGAGTGTCTTGGCACGCTCCGCCGACGAGGGAATGGGTGGGCAGTCCACGATCTCACCTCCGTACTTTAGGTTAGGCTAACCTACTCGTGATGGGAGGCGGAAGACCCGCCCGCTACCACTGGCCGGAAGGACCTGGTTTGACGTCGGCACCGGGTGCCCGAGGGTGACCGAGCGATACCGGTTCCCGTGCTGCGGCACGTGGCGACGGCACTGACCACCCGAGTCGAAAGACAACGATGAGCACCATCTGGGAAGACAAGATCTACAGCACCGGCGGATTCGTCCCCGGCAGCGGCGGCACGTCGGTGATCACGGCACCGGCGACGGGTGCGGCCCTCGCTTCAATCGGCCAAGCCGACCGCTCCGATCTGGACGCGGCGGTCGCCGCGGCCGGGGCCGCGCAAGCGGAGTGGGCGTCGCGGCCCTACACCGACCGAGCCGCGGTCTTGTCGAAGGCGGCCGAGCTTCTGGCCGCCGACCCGGCTCGGCTGACCCGCTGGTTGGTCCCCGAATCCGGCTCCGGGCAGGGCAAAGCGTCTTTCGAGGCCGCTCTGGTGGCCTCCGAGCTGCGCGAGTCGGCCGGGCTGGCGGCTCAGCCGTACGGCCAGCTGCTGCGCTCGCAGAAGCCCCGCCTGTCGGTCGGGCGGCACGTGCCCGTCGGAGTGGTGGGCGTGATCAGCCCGTTCAACTTCCCCGGCATCCTGTCAATGCGCTCGGTGGCGCCCGCGCTGGCGCTGGGCAACGCGGTGGTGCTCAAGCCGGATCCGCGCACCTCGATCTCCGGCGGGCTCGTGCTCGCCGAACTCCTCGCCGAAGCGGGCCTGCCCGACGGCTTGCTGCACGTGCTGCCCGCAGGGGCTGACGTCGGTGCCGCCCTGGTCACCCACCCCGACGTCCCGTGCCTGTCGTTCACCGGCTCGACAGCGGCAGGGCGCAAGATCGGCGAAGCCGCGGCCCCGCTGCTGAAGAAGGTGCACCTCGAACTGGGCGGCAACAACGCCATGCTCGTGCTCCCCGACGCCGACATCGAGGCCGCGGCCTCGGCAGGCGCGTGGGGCTCGTTCCTGCACCAGGGCCAGATCTGCATGACCACCGGCCGTCACCTCGTCCCCCGCGACAAGCTGGACGAGTACGCCAGGCTGCTCGCCGAGAAGGCCGAGAACCTGCCGGTCGGCGACCCGGCCGACCCGGCCAACGCCCTCGGCCCGATCATCGACGCGAACCAGCTGGAGCGGATCCGCGACATCGTGCAGCGCACCGTCGACGCCGGCGCCGAGCTGCTGGCGGGCGGCACGCACGAAGGCCCCTACTACCGGCCCACCGTGCTCACCGACGTGCCCCTGGACGCCCCGGCGTTCGCGGAGGAGGTCTTCGGCCCGGTCGCGCCGGTCATCGCCTACGACACCGTCGAGGAGGCCGTCGAGATCATCAACTCCTCCGAGTACGGCCTGTCCGTGTCGATCCTGACCGCCGACCCGTTCCGCGCGTTCACCCTGGCCGACCGGATCAAGTCCGGCGCCGTCCACATCAACGATCAGACCGTCGACGACGAGGCGACCGCTCCCTTCGGCGGCACCAAGGCCTCCGGTTCCGGCGGTCACTTCGGGACTTCGGTGAACCTGGAGACGTTCTGCGACGTCCAGTGGATCACCGTGCAGTCCGAGGTCGAGCGCTACCCGTTCTGACCTGTCGCGCGAGTCTCGCGAAAGGCGGTGGGGCGACGCGTTTCCGAGTCGCCCCACCGTGATGTCACCGCCCGCCGACGGGTTCGACGTAGCCGCCGGTGAACTCCGAGCCCGGCGGCGGGTCCAGGAGCGGTCCCGGCAGGGCGAAGTCGACCGATCCGTCGGTGGCTTCGGCCGGGGCGCTGGCCCGCTGCTGGTCGAGGTAACCCGCGAGCTGCACGCCCGGAGCGCCCTGGACCGTCATCGTGCGGCGGTGTTCGAGGAAGGGCAGATCGACCGAACCGCCCCGGACCTCCACGGTTTGCGCGCTGGGTGCGGCCAGGCGCCACCAGTCCTGGTTGTTGTCGGTGACGCGCACGCCGATCCGGTGGCCTGCCGGCAGCTTCCAGTCCGCGCCCCAGAGGCGCAGCGGGACCGTCGACTCACCCGGCCGGCGCACGAGGTGCCCCTGGCGCGTGATCAGCGGGCCGGTTCCGTCCGGGCCGAGGTCGTAGACGTCGACGACCAGGTTGGCGTTCGGCAGCGCCGTGGTGACGTCGACCGAGGCCTTCGGCGAGCCCGAGAGGTGAACGTCGTGGGGCAGCGGGTTCGACACGGTCCACACACCCGAGGTGACGGCCGGGTCCGTGGGCTTGCCCGACGTGGAACCGGCTGCGGTGGCGGCGGATTGGGCGTGGTCGACGTAGGTGCCGCCCTTCAGCGGCGTCCGGAACTCGCGCATGTCGGCCGCGGGCCACCGGGCTTCCGAGCGCCAGAGCCCGTCGTTGGTCTGCACCGCGTGCGGCGGGTCCGCGACCGCCGGGGCCCGGTCCTTGAGGAAGCGGTCGTAGAAGCGCATGACCTCGTCGAACCAGCCCTGCCGTCCCATCTTGAGCCGGCCGGTCTCGTCGGTCTCGTTGCCGCGCACGTGTTCCCACGGCCCCAGCCAGGTCCGCTCGTAACCCACGTGGTTCTCCAGGTATTCCTGCATTCCGTCGGCGACGGTGTTGTTCTCCGTCAGGCCCTGGGCGAGGAACAGCGGGACGTGCGAGCCGGCCGCGCCGGGGATCAGGTTGCGCTGCCGCCAGAACTCCGAGTCGTGCCGGTCGTCGCCCGCCTGCTTCGCGAGGTTCTGGGCGAGGCACACCGGATCGCTGAGGCTCCGCGCGTTGTACCCGGCCGCGTCGGTGATCGGTCCCGGGGAGGCGGCGATGGCGTCGTAGAGCGCGGGCGTCGCCACCGAGTTCATCCGGCGCATACCGTCGCCGTAGAGGTACCGGTAGTCGTCGTACACCGGTTCTTGGCTGACGACGGCGGACAGCCCCGGCGGTCGTTCGTTGACGCCGACCAGTCCGGTCAGCCCGTCGTAGGACTTGCCGTACATACCGACCCGGCCCGTCGACCACGGCTGGTTCGCCGCCCACGTGACGGCGTTGACCACGTCGGCCTTCTCCCCCGGCCCCGACCAGTCCAGGCATCCGCTGGAGCCGCCGAAGCCGCGCAGGTCCACCATGACGAAGGTGTAGCCCTGCTTCAGCAGCCCGGAGCCCTCGACGAAGTCCTGGAACCGCTCGGAGGGACCGGCGTTGGGCCCGACGGGGTCGTACGGCGTTCCTTCGACGAGGCCCGCGGGACCGGTTTGGCCGGAATGGTTGAAGTACGGCCCGACCGAGAGGATCACCGGTGTCCTGTCGGTCTCCTTGGCGCCCTTGGGGCGCAGGACGTCGGCGTGCAGCGTCGCCTCCCCCGCGCTCGACGGCGAGGGGATCCACGCCTCGCTCCACTCGGCGTCCGGGTACGCCACACCGGACGCCTGCGCCTGCGGAGCGACCGGTGCCATCACCGCCACGACCGCGCAGGCGACCGCTCCAGCGCCCCGACGACGCCACGACCTCCCGAACCTGGTCCACGCTCGCTCTGACATGCGGCGACCACCCCTCCCCGACCGGTGCGACCTGAACGCGCGTCCCCGTGGCCCCGCGCCACGCGGTCGTGCGTCCGGGCGACGCTAGAGGACCGAACGGGCGAAGTCAGGGGTCCTTGTCCGCACCGTTACCCGCCACGAACCCCCAACGGACGAAACGGAAATACGGCGTCCGACCTCACTCGGCAACCCGGTGGAGTCCGGCGCCGACCGTCATCACCTGGTGCACCGTCGGAACTTCCCGGGGCACGACGAGGCGTTCAGGACCTGTTGGCGGGTTCTGGGAGGAAGGTACCGCGTTTGAGGCTCTGCTCGATGGTTTCCAGGGAACGGCCCTTGGTTTCGGGCACCCGGAAGTAGATGACGATCAGCGCGGCGACGTTGAGGGCCGCGTAGACCAGCATCGCTCCGCCGAGGCTCAGGGCGTTCACCAGGGTCAGGGCGGTGGAGGTGACCAGCAGGTTCGCGCCCCACAAGGATGCTGCGTGCAGGCCGGTGGCGGCCGGGCGGATCCTCAGCGGGTAGATCTCCGAGCCGAGCAGCCAGCCGACCACCTGGATGCCGCCCGCCTGGAAGAACATGAACGCCAGCAGGAGGACCAGGGCGAGCCACGGGTTCGGCTTGTCACCGGCGACGAGAAACACCAGGCCGAACAGCGCGATCGAGAGCGCCGAGCCCGGCAGCATGGTGAGCATCAACCGTCGTCGGCCGAGCCGGTCGACCACGAGCTTGCCGACGACGGTCATCACGACGTACACGACGCCGACCCCGACGTTGGCCCACAGCGCGAAGTCCGACGAGAAACCGACCATGGACAGGATGACCGGCGTGTAGTAGATCATCATCTCCAGGCCGGTGATCTGGGTGAAGACCGCGACCGCGAGACCCGCGATCAGCGCCGGGCGCAACCACGCCTCCCCCAGCGCAGACCAGGGACCGCCCTCCGCCTCGTTCTCGCGGCGCAGCACGTGACGGATCTGCCCCACCTCGTCATCGGCGGCCTCGCCGTCCGGCCTGACCCAGCGCAGCACCATCCGCGCGGCGCCGACGTGGTTGTTGTTCACCAGCCAGCGCGGGCTCTCGGGAGCCCGCAGCATCCCGAGGATCAGCAGCACGGCGGGGACGACGGCGACCACGATCTTCCAGTGCCAGCCCGCGTCCTTGAACACCACGTTGACCAGAGCGGCGCTGAGGATCCCGAGCCCGATGGCCACGTTGAAGAACGTCACGAAGCCACCGCGCCTCTCCGGCGGTGAGAGCTCGGCGATGTAGGTGGGGATCGTCTGGGTGCAGCCGCCCACCGCCAGCCCCAGCAGCAGGCGGCTGCCGATGAGCGTGAGGGGTTCGGGTGACATGCCGGCGAGCACCACGCCGACGGCGAAGATCACCGCGACCGTGATGATGGTCGCCCGGCGACCGAACCGCGTCGCGAACCACCCGGCGCCGAGCGCGCCGACCACCGCGCCGACCAGGATCGAGGCGGTGATCGCCTCCTGGATGGTGTGCCCGGAGACGGTGCCGCCGAACAGCTCGTAGGACTCGGTGATCCCGAAGTCCCGGGCGATCTGGATCAGGGTGCCGGAGATGACGCCGGTGTCGTACCCGTACAGCAGGCCGCCCAGAGCGGCCACGAACGCCACGTAGTAGACGTTGCGGATCGGGTCGTCGGGAACCTCGGACGGCACGCCTCGCAGCTTCTGCTCCTCCGCGGACAGCTCCGGCTCCCCGTCGAATTCCGACTGGGTGGAATCCTCGGACTGGCCGTGTGGACCGGACATCCGCCCCCCTCGCGAAGTCTGGCGAAGAGCCGTGCGAATGCGATGCTATGGCACACCGCACCCGGCCGCATCGCCGAACTCCAGCCCTGCGCAACCACGAACACCGCTGCCTGCGACTCGGCCGTCCGCCGTCGCGAGGTACGCACCCGGCCCCAGTTTTAGTCCAAATTGAGCGGACATTTCGGGCATGATCATGGCTCGGTTTGGACTAAAACTGGGACCGGCCGACCACGACGACACCCTGCGGGAGCGGGTGGCGCGAGTGGGACCTCACCGTCTTCTGTGGATTTGGGGGGATTGTTCGGGCTGGCTGAGGTTTTGGGCCGTGGTGCGCAAGTGGGTGATGTAGTGGTTTCGCTCGTCGCGGTCGGCCGAGGCGCGGAGGGGGCCCAGTTGGAGCTCCCAGGCGGGGGCGCCTGTGGCGTCGAAGATGGGGGCGACCAGGTAGCTCAGCGGCAGCGGGTCCTCCGAGGCGACGTCGGCCTCCGCGTAGGGGAGGCCGCTGATGTCGGTCATCAGCGAGCGCACGCGGGAGCGCAGCTCGCGCGGAGCCGGGTGCTCGGCGAGGTGTTCGACCACGTCGGCCAGCACGTCGAGCTGAGCGGGAGCGGCGGCCCCGATCCCCCAGGCGGCGACGAACTCGGAGCGCAGGAGCCGCAGGGCTTCGGCGAGCCGGTCGCGGTGAGCCTCGTCGGCGCCCGCCAGCCATCGGGCCTGCTCCTGCTCGGAGCGGAAGGCGACCGCAGAGGCACCGGCCGGAGCCCGCAGCGGCACGACGGTGTCGCGGGTGATCCCCGCCGGGATGCGGCCCTCGCCGGCGAACACCGCGACGAAGGTGAGTTCGGTCGCCGTGACGGCGCTCAGCGCTACCCCGCACCCGGCTGCCTCGGCCAGCTCGCGCAGGGCCTCCTCGGCACCCGGGGGCACCGCCGGTTCCGATGCGCCGCGCGCGGTGAGCCCGATCAGCCGCGCTCCGAGCCGATAGCGCAGGTCGGTCCCGCGCGACACCCACCCGCGCTCGGCCAGGGAGGTCAGGACCGCGAGCGCCGTCGACCGGCTCAGCCGCAGCTCGTCAGCGATCTCGGCCGCCCCGAGCGGGTTCTCGCGACCCGCCAGCAGCTCGACGACGGCCACGACCCGCTCGGTCGGCGGCGACGGGGAACGCCCCTTGCCATCCGTGGTCGAACTCCCTACCGTGCTATTCACATACTCACCTTACCGGTTCGAATATTCGGATAGGGAGGGTCTTCCCGTGACGACTTCACCGTTGGCGGCAACCGCTGATCTCGACGGCATCGACTTCGCCTTCGAAGACGCGCCCGAGATCCACCAGGTCCTCGCCGAGCTGCGGGCGAGCAAGCCGCACGCGGTGGTGCCCTTCGCCGGAACGCACGCGCTGCTGCTGCTCACCCACGAGCTGGTCAGCGCTGCGTTCAAGGACGAGGACACGTTCCCGGCATCGGCGATCTACCCGCTGACCACCGGCCCCGTCCTGGGGCGCACGTTGCAGTGCATGTCCGGGCGCGAGCACCGCATCAACCGGGCGATCGCGTCGCCGCCGTTCCGCCGCAACCGCGCCACCGACTACGTCGAACCGATCCTCGAACCGCTGGCGCACGAGCTCATCGACCGGATCATCGATCGGGGCGAGGCGGACCTGGTCGAGGAGTTCACCAGCAGCTACCCGGTACTGGTGATCAGCCGCCTGCTCGGCCTGCCGGTCGAGGACGAGCAGACCGTCCGCCGCTGGGCGCACGACCTGTTCTACTACCCGTTCGAGCCCGAGGCGGCCAAGTCCAGCTCCCGGGAGTTCACCGACTACATCCGGCCGGTCCTGCAACGGCGGCGGTCCGAACCCGGGGACGACCTGATCTCCAAGCTGGTCACCGAATCCGCGGAGGACGAGGCGCTCACCGACGAGCAGGTGCTGTCGTTCCTGCGCCTGCTGTTCCCCGCCGGCGCGGACACCACCACGCTCGGGCTGGCCAACCTCCTGACCGGCCTGCTGACCCACCCCGACCAGCTCGACCTGGTCCGCTCCGATCCGCAGGAGCACGTGCCCTGGGCGGTCTGGGAGGGCCTGCGGTGGGAGCCTCCGGTAGGACTGCTGCCTCGGTTGTGCCCGGAAACCACCACGTGGCACGGGATCGACGTTCCGGCGAACACGTTCATGATCTTCTCGATCAACGCCGCACTGCGCGACCCGGCGAAGTTCCCCGACCCGCACCGCTTCGACATCACCCGGCGCGAGACGGCGATGCTCGCGTTCGGGCAGGGACCCCACACCTGCGCGGGAACCTGGCTGGCCCTCGCCGAACTGCGCACCGCCCTGGCGGTCCTGCTCGAACGCCTCCCGGGACTGCGCCTGCACCCGGAGGCGACCACCGAGCAGGTGCGGGTGCGCAGCCAGGTCGGCGTCGCCCTGCGCGGACCGAGCTCCCTACCCGTCCAGTGGGACCGGCCGTGAACCCCCGGACGCGCGAGACCCCCGGCCGGGAAGTCCCGGCCGGGGGTCTCGCCGTTCGTCAGGCCGGGCCGTCTTCGAGGTCGCCCTCCGCCTGGAGGTAGACCTCGCGCAGAGCCTGGAGGGTCTCCGGGTCCGGCTCCTCCCACAGCTTGCGGTCGGCCGCTTCGAGGAGCCGCTCGGTGATCCCGTGCAGGGCCCACGGGTTGGAAGTCCGCATGAACTCCTGGTTCTCGGAGTCCAGCACGTAGCTCTCGGCCAGCTTCTCGTACATCCAGTCCGCGACGACACCTGTCGTGGCGTCGTAGCCGAACAGGTAGTCCACAGTGGCCGCGAGCTCGAAAGCGCCCTTGTAGCCGTGCCGCCGCATGGCCGACAGCCATCGCGGGTTGACCACGCGAGCGCGGAACACCCGCGCCGTCTCCTCGTGCAGGGAGCGGGTCTTGACCGAGTCCGGCCGCGTGCTGTCGCCGATGTAGGCCGCCGGGTCCTTGCCGGTCAGCGCGCGGATCGTGGCGATCATGCCGCCGTGGTACTGGAAGTAGTCGTCGGAGTCGGCGATGTCGTGCTCGCGGGTGTCGGTGTTCTTCGCGGCCACCGAGATCCGTCGGAAAGCACCTTCCATGTCCTCCCGCGCCGGGACGCCGTCGAGGTCGCGGCCGTAGGCGAAACCGCCCCACACCGTGTAGACCTCGGCCAGGTCCTCGTTGCCGCGCCAGTCGCGGCTGTCGATCGCGGGCAGCACGCCCGCGCCGTAGGAACCAGGCTTCGAGCCGAAGATCCGCATCGTCGCGCGACGCTGATCCCCGTGGGTGTCCAGGTCCGCCCGGGAGTGCGCCCGCACGAAGTTCTGGTCGTCGGGCTCATCGAGGTCGGCGACCATCCGCACCGCGTCGTCGAGCAGGGCCACGACGTGCGGGAACGCGTCGCGGAAGAACCCGCTGATGCGGATGGTGACGTCGATGCGCGGACGGCCCAGGTCCTCCAGCGGGATCGGCTCCAGGCCGTTGACCCGGCGGGACTGCTCGTCCCAGGTCGGGCGAACGCCCAGCAGCGCGAGGACTTCGGCGACGTCGTCACCGGAGGTCCGCATGGCGGAGGTTCCCCAGACCGACAGCCCCACCGACTGCGGCCACGTCCCGGTGTCCGCCTGGTAGCGCTCCAGGAGGGAATCGGCCATCGCCTGGCCGGTTTCCCACGCCAGCCGGCTCGGCACGGCCTTGGGGTCGACCGCGTAGAAGTTGCGGCCCGTCGGCAGCACGTTGATCAGTCCGCGCAGCGGAGAACCGCTGGGACCGGCCGGAACGAAACCGCCTTCCAGCGCGTGCAGGGCGGCCGTGACCTCGTCGGTGGTGGCCGCCAGGCGCGGGATGATCTCGTTGGCCGCGAAGGTGAGCACGCCGGCCACGGTCTCGTCGGAACGACCCAGCACCTCGCGGCACGCGGCGTCCGCGGCGTCCGGAGCCCAGTCGAGGCGCTCCATCTCCTCGACCAGCGCGTGCGCCTGTGACTCGGCGTCGTCGGTCTGCTCGCGCGAGGCGCTGCCGTCCTCGGACATGCCCAGGGCTTCGCGGAGGCCCGGCAGCGCTTGGCTGCGCCCACCCCACATCTGCCGCGCCCGCAGCATCGCCAGCACGAGGTTGACCCGAGCGGGCCCGGTCGGTGCGTCACCGAGGATGTGCAGGCCGTCGCGGATCTGAGCGTCCTTGACCTCGCACAGCCACCCGTCGACGTCGAGCAGGAAGTCGTCGAACTCCGCGTCGTGCGGGCGTTCCGCGAGCCCGAGGTCGTGGTCGAGCTTGGCGGCCTGGATCAGCGTCCAGATCTGGCTGCGGCTCGCCGGGAGCTTCGCCGGGTCCATCGCGGCGATGTTGGCGTGCTCGTCGAGGAGCTGCTCCAAGCGAGCGATGTCGCCGTAGCTCTCCGCGCGCGCCATCGGCGGCACGAGGTGGTCGACCAGGGTAGCGTGCACCCGGCGCTTGGCCTGGGTGCCCTCCCCCGGGTCGTTGACCAGGAACGGGTAGATCAGCGGGAGGTTGCCCAGCGCGGCGTCGGGTGCGCAGGAGGCCGACAGGCCCGCCGACTTGCCCGGCAGCCACTCCAGGTTGCCGTGCTTGCCGAGGTGCACCATGGCGTGCGCGCCGAAGTCGTCGGCGATCCACCGGTAGGCGGCCAGGTAGTGGTGGCTCGGCGGCAGGTCCGGGTCGTGGTAGATAGCGATCGGGTTCTCGCCGAAACCGCGCGGCGGCTGCACCATCAGCACCACGTTGCCGAAACGCAGTGCGGCGAGGACGATCTCGCCCTCGGGGTCCTGGGACTTGTCGACGAACAGCTCACCGGGCGGCGGGCCCCAGTGCTGCTCGACCTGCTCGCGCAGTTCGGCCGGGAGCGTCTCGTACCACTGCCGGTAGCGCTTGGCGGGCAGGCGGATCGGGTTGGACGTCAGCTGGTCCTCGGTCAGCCAGTCGCGGTCCTGTCCACCGGCCGCGATCATGGCGTGGATCAGCGCGTCGCCGTCCTGCTCGGCGAGCCCGGGAACGGCGCCGGAACCCGTCTCCGGCCCCACGTCGTAGCCCTGGTCCCGCAGCGCCTGCAGCAGGCGCACAGCGCTGACCGGGGTGTCCAGGCCCACGGCGTTGCCGATGCGCGCGTGCTTGGTCGGGTAGGCCGAGAGCATCAGCGCGACGCGGCGGTCGGCGGCCTGCACGTGACCCAACCGCGCGTAGCCGACCGCGATCCCGGCGACCCGCGCGGCGCGCTCGGGATCGGCGACGTAGACCGGCAGGCCCTGGGAGTCGTTCTCCTTGAACGAGAACGGCACGGTGATGAGACGGCCGTCGAACTCCGGCACCGCGATCTGGGTGGCGGCGTCCATCGGCGACAGACCGTCGTCGTTGGCCTCCCACTGCTCGCGGCTGCTGGTGAGGCACAGGCCCTGCAGGATCGGGATGTCCAGCTCGGCGAGCTTGCCGATGTCCCAGGCCTCGTCGTCGCCACCGGCGGAAGCCGTTGCGGGACGGGTACCTCCGGCCGCCAGCACGGTCACCACGAGCGCGTCGGCACCACCGAGCGCATCCAGCAGTTCCGGGTCCGGGGCGCGCAGCGAGGCGCAGAACAGCGGCCGCGCTTGGGCTCCCGCGTCCTCGATCGCCTCGCAGATGGTGTGCACGAACGCGGTGTTGCCGGCCATGTGGTGCGCGCGGTAGTAGAGGACCGCGACCGTCGGCCCCTCGGTGGTGCGGGGCTCGCGCTCCAGCACACCCCAGGAAGGAGCCGGAACCGGCGGTTCGAAGCCGTTTCCGGTGAACAGCACCGTGTCGCTGAGGAAGTTGTAGAGCTCGGAGAGGTTCTCCGGCCCGCCGTGGGCGAGGTAGCTGTGCGCCTCGGCGCACACACCGCCCGGGACGGTGGAGCACTCCATGAGCTCGGCGTCGGGAGCTTGCTCGCCGCCGAGCACGACCACCGGGCGCGGTCCCGCGAGCAGCTGGTCGAGACCGGCCTCCCACGCGCGGCGTCCGCCCAGGATGCGCACGACGACGAGGTCGGTGCCCTCGACGAGTTCCTCCAGCTGTTCCCCGGCTTCCACGCGCGCCGGATTGGCGAGGCGGAAGTCCGCGCCGCTGGCGCGCGCGCTGAGGAGGTCGGTATCCGATGTGGACAAGAGCAGGATCATGCGGTGAATTCCTCGACGTGCTTCGTCGGCAGCGCGATGACTTCGCCGAGCGCAGGCGGCCAGGACGCGGTTCGCATGGTGCACCTCTCTCGGGGTCCTCGCCCCGGACATGGCTGGGTGGGCACGGCAGGCGGAGTTTCCTGGCTCCCGGATCGGCGCGCACCCCGGTCTTCCAGCCGAACTCGGCCGTGACCTCGTGGTGGGGTTTGCTCCCCGGTGACAGTGGCGGGACCGCGCCGGAATCGCACCGGCTTCCTCCCCTGCTGCAGTCGCCGGTGATCCTACCGACAGGCGCTGATGTTGCAAACAAGCCGCAACTACCATGTATCGCCGTGCCCACCTACGACCACGATTCCCGGCTCCGGGACGACGCCTGCCCGGGCGCGGTGCGCCTGCACCCGGCCGAGGACGGTGGCCTGGCACGGATCCGCGTTCCCGGCGGCAGGCTGACCGCTGATCAGATGCGGTCGGTGGCAACTGCCGCCCACGAGCTCGGACATCAGCATATCGAACTCACCTCGCGCGGGAACCTGCAGGTCCGCGGCTTGCGCGAGGACTCGGGAGAGGAGTTGGCGCGCAGGCTCTCCGCGGCCGGGCTGCTGCCCTCCGTCCCGCACGAGCGGGTGCGCAACATCCTCGGTTCGCCGCTGAGCGGATGCGATCGGATCGGCCTCCTCGACGTCCAGCCCCTGGTCACCGACTTGGACGAGAAGTTGTGCGGTGATCCAGAACTCACCGCGCTGTCCGGACGCTTCCTGTTCGCCTTCGACGACGGCCGCGGCGACGTCGCAGGCCTGGGCGGCGACGTGTCGGTCATCGCGGTCGGCCCGCACGAGGTCGCGCTGCTGCTGGCAGGCACCGACACCGGAGTGCGAATGCCCCCGGCGAGCGCCGCTGCGGTGATGCACGTCGCAGCCCGCGCGTTCCTGGCCGAGCGCGAGGAGCAGAGCTCGGGCGCGTGGCGATTGGCCGAGCTCGACCGGGGATCGCCCCGGGTGACCGCGAGAGTGCTCGCCGTGCTCGACGGCACCGATCACCAGCTCCGGCAGGACGCGGCCATGCCCGATCGGCCGGAGCCCGAGACGATCGTTCCCGCCGGGACGCTCGAGGGCAGGGACGGGCAGGTCACCCTCGCGACCGTGGTCCCGCTGGGCCGGTTGTCGGGCGAGCAGGCGGCCGCGCTCGCCGAGGTGGCCGACGCCGGTGCGGGCGAGATCCGTCTCACTCCGTGGCGCGGCGCGCTGATCCCGTTCATGCTCGACCCGCACCGGAAGCACGTGTCCACTGTGGAGCGCGCTGGGCTCGTGACCGACCCGATGTCGCCGTGGATCGGCGTCACCGCGTGCACCGGCCGCCCGGGATGCGGCAAGGCGCTCGCCGACGTGCAGACCGACGCAGCACGCGCGTTGCCGCTGCTGCCGGGAGGAAGAGCCGTGCACTGGGCCGGATGCAGCCGCCGCTGCGGTGTTCCCCGGGGGGACGTCGTCGACGTGGTCGCCACCGAGGGCGGTTACCAGGTGAGCCACGACGGTCAGGTCCGCACGCACAACGGCAACATCGATGACGCCGCCACCGCGGTCGCGGCGTCCCGGAGGGAATGAGTGAACGACTACATCCGCGACGGCGCGGAGATCTACCGCCAGTCCTTTGCCACCATCCGCGCCGAGACGGACCTGTCCGGGTTGTCACCCGAGGCCGCTCAGGTCGCGGTGCGCATGGTTCATTCCTGCGGGATGGTCGACATCGTCGACGACCTGGACGTCTCCGCCAACGCGGTCCTCGCCGCCCGCGCGGCCTTGCGGCGCGGTGCCCCGATCCTGTGCGATGCCAACATGGTCGCCGCCGGTGTCACGCGCAAGCGCCTGCCCGCCGACAACGAGGTGATCTGCACGCTGGGCGATCCGCAGGTCCCGGAACTGGCGAGCGAGCTGCGCAACACCAGGAGCGCGGCGGCGATGGAGCTGTGGCGCGGCCGGCTCGACGGCGCCGTGGTGGCCGTCGGCAACGCGCCGACCGCGCTGTTCCGGCTGCTGGAACTCGTGGCCGAAGGGGCCGGGGTTCCCGCTGCGGTGCTGGGCATCCCGGTCGGCTTCATCGGTGCCGCCGAGTCCAAGGTGGCGCTGGCCCGCAACGACCTCGGACTGGAGTACGTGGTCGTGCACGGGCGTCGCGGCGGCAGCGCTCTCACCGCAGCCGCCATCAATGCAATTGCGAGCGAGGAAGAATGAACGCAGCGGAAGAAACCAGCCCTTCCACGGGCCGTCTTTGGGGCGTGGGCCTCGGTCCCGGCGACAAGGAGCTCGCCACGATCAAGGCCGTCCGGCTCATCGGCTCGGCGGACGTGATCGCTTTCCACAGCGCCCGCCACGGTCGCAGCATCGCCTACTCGCTGGCCGAGCCGTACCTGCCGGGTGGCCAGATCGAGGAGGCGCTGGTCTACCCGGTGACCACCGAGGGCACCGACCACCCCGGCGGGTACCAGGGCGCGATCGACGACTTCTACGCCGACAGCGCCGGCCGCCTCGCCGCGCACCTCGACGCGGGACGGGACGTCGTCGTCCTGTGCGAGGGAGATCCGCTCTTCTACGGCTCCTACATGCACATGCACAAGCGGCTCGCGCACCGCTACCCGACGGAGGTCGTGCCGGCCGTGACGTCGATGAGCGCCGCGTCGGCCTCCCTGGGCCGCCCGCTCGTGGAGCGCGACGAGGTGCTGACCGTGCTCCCGGGAACCCTGCCGAGCGACGTCCTCGCCGAACGGCTCGCGGGCACCGACGCCGCGGCGATCCTCAAGCTGGGGCGCACGTTCGGGTCGGTCCGCGAGGCGCTGGACAAGTCCGGCCGGCTCGACGAGGCCTGGTACGTCGAGCGCGCCTCGACCGACCGCGAGCGCTTCGAGCCGCTCGCCGAGGTGGATCCCGAGTCGGTCCCCTACTTCTCGCTGGCGCTGATCCCCAGCCCGGCCAACCGCCCGCAGGCGGACGGGACTCCCGCCCCCACCCCTCCGGCGCCCGCGCAGGTGGGCGAGGTCGTGGTGGTCGGGCTCGGTCCCGCGGAGCGCTCGTGGCTGACCCCGCAGGCGCAGGACGCCCTGGCCACCGCCGACGAACTCGTCGGGTACGGCCCGTACCTGGACCGGGTTCCGGCCAACCCGCGGCAGGTGCGGCACGCCTCGGACAACCGGGTGGAGGCCGAGCGCGCGGAGCACGCGCTGGAGCTGGCGCTCAACGGTTCTCGCGTCGCGGTGGTCTCCTCGGGCGACCCCGGCGTATTCGGCATGGCCACGGCCGTCCTGGAAGCCGCCGCGGACCCCAGGTTCGAGAAGGTGGACGTGCGGGTGCTGCCGGGCCTGAGCGCGGCGCACGCGGTCGCCAGCCGCGCGGGCGCGCCGCTGGGACACGACTACTGCGTGCTGTCGTTGTCCGACCGCCTCAAGCCGTGGGACCAGATCGCCAAGCGCCTCACCGCGGCCGCCGAGGCCGATCTCGTGCTGGCGCTCTACAACCCTGCCTCGCGCAGCCGCAAGTGGCAGGTCTCCGCCGCGCGGGACCTGCTGCTGGAGCACCGGAGTCCGCAGACGCCGGTCATCATCGGCCGCAACGCCGGGTACGCGAACGAGCACATCACGGTGACCACGTTGGCGGATCTCGACCCGGACGACGTCGACATGCGGTGCCTGCTGATCATCGGCTCGTCCACCACGCGCGTGGTGCAGCGCGGTGACAGCACGGTCACCTACACGCCGCGGCGCTATCCGGCGTAGTCGTCGAGCCACGCGATGGCGGCCTCCACGGTCGCCACGCGTGGCGCCTCGGGTGGCGGAGGACGGCGCACGACGATCACCGGCAACCCGAGCTCACGGGCTGCCACCAGCTTCGCCGCGGTCATCTCACCTCCGCTGTCCTTGGTCACGACCACGTCGATGCGGTGCTCTCGGAGCAGCTGCAACTCCCCCGCGACCGCGAACGGCCCGCGCTCCTGCAGCACCTCCAGGTGGCGGGGACGCGGGGATTCCGGATCCGGCGGATCGACGCAGCGCAGCAGGAACTCGTGATCGTCGAGGTCGGCGAAGGCGGCCAGGCCCTGACGCCCGGTCGCCAGGAAGACCCGCCGCTGAGCCGGGGTCAGCGACTGCGCGGCCTCCGGCAGCGAGCTCACCCAGCGCCAGTCGTCACCCGGCTGCTCCTGCCAGCCCGGGCGGCGGAGGATCAGCAGCCCGCACCCGGTGCGCCGGGCCGCTCCGACGGCGTTGGTGGTCATCCGATCGGCGAAGGGGTGGGTCGCGTCGATCACGACGTCGATCGCGTGCTCCCGCACCCACGCCGCCAGGCCCTCTTCGCCGCCGAACCCGCCGACGCGGACCGCGCCGTCCGGAACCCGGGGATCGCGCACGCGCCCTGCCAGCGAGGACACTACGGTGTAGCCGGTGCGTTCGGTGAGTTCGGCGGCGAGCCGACGCGCTTCGCCGGTCCCACCCAGTACCAGCACCGAGATGCTCACAGCACGACCTCCGCAAGACGGGAAACCTTGGAATGACCACGCCCGCGAACGAAGGCGGAAAGCTCCGCCACGGGTGGACGACAGGAGCCTGCGCGACCGCGGCCACCACCGCGGCCTACACCGCGCTGCTGACCGGATCCTTCCCCGACCCGGTGGGCATCGTCCTGCCCAAGGGGCAGACGCCGGAGTTCGCGCTCGCGCGGGAGGACCTGGCCGAGGACTCCGCGAGCGCCTCGGTGGTCAAGGACGCCGGTGATGATCCCGACGTCACGCACGGGGCCGTGATCAGCGCGACCGTGCGGCACGGCGAGCCGGGCTCGGGCGTGTCGTTCGTCGCCGGTCCCGGCGTGGGCACCGTGACCAAACCCGGTTTGCCGCTGGAGGTGGGCGAACCGGCGATCAACCCGGTGCCGCGGCAGATGATGCGCGAGGCCGTGGACGGCGTTGCGGCCGCGCACGGAGGCAGCGGCGACGTCGTCGTGGAGATCTCCGTCGACGACGGCGAGGAGATCGCCACGCACACCTGGAACCCGCGGCTGGGCATCCTCGGTGGACTGTCCATCCTGGGCACCACGGGTGTGGTCGTGCCGTACTCGTGCTCGGCGTGGATCGCGAGCATCCGGCGCGGTGTGGACGTCGCCCGCTCCGCGGGCCACCAGCACGTGGCCGGGTGCACGGGCAGCACGTCGGAGCGCGTCGTCAGCGAGGTCCACGACCTGCCCGAGGACGCTCTGCTGGACATGGGCGATTTCGTCGGCGCGGTGCTGAAGTACCTGCGCCGCCACCCGGTTCCGCGGCTGACCATCGGCGGTGGCGTCGGCAAGCTGTCCAAACTGGCCCTCGGCCACCTGGACCTGCACTCCGGGCGCAGCCAGGTCGACCTGAGCGCGCTCGCGGACATGGCGCGGGAGATCGGGGGCGACGACGACCTGCTGGAGCAGATCCGCAACTCCAACACGGCGCTGGAAGCGTTGCGGCACAGCCAGTCCGCCGGGGTCGCGCTGGGCGACATCATCGCCGAGCGGGCGCGGGTCGAGGCCGTCGCCGTGCTGCGCGAGGCGCCGGTCGCGGTCGACGTGATCGTCATCGATCGCGCCGGCACCATCGTCGGGCGGACGTCCGGCCACTAGAGGCTGTTCGCAGAATGCGGCCGAGCCGCGTCCTCTTCCACCACCTGGGCAACCGGCACCGCCGCGGGTTCTGAGCGCCTTCGTGGCGAGCACGCCTGGACGCCGTGGTGTGGGTGGGGTGGGGAAGTTCTCATGAAAACTTCCCCACCCCACCCGCACGACGTGCATCAGGAGCGGCGCACGCACCGCCACGCAGAACAAGTCCTCAACAGCTCCCAGGTCCGAGCACCGCCCGCGTCCTCAATCCCGCTGCCGCGACGGCGAGTAGAGGCTGCTGTCCTGGAACTGGGAGGCGGCCAGCGCCTCGCCGACGACCAGCACCGCGGTGCGCTTGATCTCGGCGGCGTGGACCTGCTCGGCGATGTCCTTGAGCGTGCCGCGCAGGATGACCTCGTCGCTGCGGCTCGCGCGCGCCACGACGGCCACCGGGCAGTCCTGCCCGTAGTTGGGCACCAGTTCCTCGACCATCTGGTCCACTCGCTGGATCGCCAGGTGCAGCACCAGCGTCGAGCGCGAGAGGCCCAGCGTCGCCAGGTCCTGCCCCTCGGGCATCGCCGTCGCTCGCGCGGCGGTGCGCGTCAGCACCACGGTCTGGGACACGCCGGGCACCGTGAACTCGCGCTTGAGCGACGCGGCCGCGGCCGCGAACGCGGGCACGCCCGGGATGACGTCGTAGTCCACCCCCGCCGCGTCCAGGCGGCGCATCTGCTCGGCCATCGCGCTGAGCACCGACGGGTCGCCGGAGTGCAGCCGGGCCACGTCGAGGCCCTGCTGATCGGCGGTCACCAGCTCGTCGATGATCTCGTCCAGCGTCATCTTCGCGGTGTTGACCAGGCGCGCGCCCTGCGGGCACTTCTCCAGCAGCTCCTCCGGGACCAGCGCGCCCGCGTACAGGCACACCGGGGCCGCGGCGATCGCGTTCTGCCCCCGCACCGTGATGAGGTCGGCGGCGCCGGGTCCGGCTCCGATGAAATGCACTGTCATCGCTTGCTTACCTTCCATGTCGTCACTGGCATCATGGCGCGCCACCCGGTGAACTTCCCGACCGGCGAACCACGGCTGACCGCGGTGCGCACCAGCTCACCGCCGAGCCGTCCGTACCAGTCGGCCAGCGCCGCTTCCGATTCCAGCGTCACCGCGTTGACCACCATCCGGCCGCCGGGCGCGAGCGCGTCCCAGCAGGTCTGCACGACTCCCGGGACGGTGACCGCTCCGCCGACGAAGACGGCGTCCGGCCGTTCCAGACCTGGCAACGCATCCGGCGCGGAACCGGTGACCACGTCCATGCCGGGTACTCCGAGAGCGGCGGCGTTGCGCGCGCACCGGGCGGCTCGCTCGGCGTGCGCTTCGACGGCGATCGCGCGGCACGCGGGGTGGCTGCGCATCCACTCGATGCCGATGCTGCCCGCACCGGCACCGACGTCCCACAGCAGTTGACCTGGCACGGGAGCCAGGCGCGAGAGCGTGATCGCGCGGATCTCGCGCTTGGTCAGCTGGCCGTCGTGCTCGAAGGCGTCATCGGGAAGCCCCGGCGCGCGCGACAGGATCGGCGCACCGGGCTCCGGCCGCACGTCGATCGCGATGACGTTGAGCGGGCCGACCTCGGCGTGGGTCCACTCGCCCGCGACGCCGTCGATCCTGCGCTCCTCCGGACCGCCGAGCTGTTCCAGCACGCTCAACTCGCTGTCCCCGCACCCGCGTTCGGTGAGCAGAGCCGCCACGGCGGCCGGGGTGCGGCCGTCCGAGCTCAGCACCAGCACCCGGCGACCGGGTTGAACGGCGGGGTGCAGGGTTTCCAGCGGCCTGCCCACCAGGCTCACCACGTCGACCTTGTCCAGCGCCCAGCCCATCCGGCCGCACGCCAGGGACGCCGAGGAGGGGTGCGGGATGACGTGGACGCGTTCCGGCCCCAGCAAGCGCACCAGGGTGCCGCCGACGCCGAAGAACATGGGGTCGCCGCTGGCCAGCACGCACACCTGCCGATGGGCGTTGTCCGCCAGCAGCGAGGGCAGCGCGTCGAGCATGGGCGACGGCCAGGAGATGCGTTCCGCGGCAACGCCATCGCCGAGCGCGGCGAGCTGCCGCGCACTGCCCATGACGACGTCCGCCGCGCGCAGCGCGCGTTCGGCCGCGGGTGAGAGGCCGGGCGTTCCGTCGGCGCCGATTCCGACGACGGTCACCCGGGAGTCGTGTTCACGCATGGCGACCCGCGCGTTCGATCCGGTTCACGATCATCGCGCGCTCCGCGCCGGGAGACCGCGCGCATCGACCGCTCGCAGGTGGCGCTTCCCGCACGACCGCGAGAAGCGGTCCGCTCTGCCGATCACGTGCACACACCACCACCCACGATGAAGCTCAGGACCGCCCGAGTCTAGTTGTCCGCGAACCGGCCACAGGTTGCCACCCGCCGCCGTGCCGTGCAGTAACGCCAGTCACCGAGATCGTCGATGTCGATCACCGGGGTGGCCCGCCTCCCGGCTCCCCTCAGCTCCACCGGTTCGCGCGCATCCACGCGAAAGCCTTGTGCGGCAGGCGGAGCGGAGGTATCGATGTTCGCAAGCCGGTGTGCTTGTGACCGGGACCACCCGACGAAGGGCCGTCCATGCGCGCATCTCGCCTCGCTCTCACCGCCGTAGCCGCCGCCGTCATGGCCTTCTCCGCCACCACCCCTGCCGCAGCCGCCGAGCCGCTGCCCGTCCCGTACCAGTTCTTGCCGTCGGCGATCGCCGCGGGGGCGCAGGTCAACGCGCCGGGCACGAACGACTGGGCGTGCAGACCGTCTCCCGAGCACCCGCGTCCGGTCGTCCTGGTGCACGGGACCGGCGGGAACAAGTCCACGAACTGGGCCACCTACGGTCCGCTGCTGAAGAACGAGGGCTACTGCGTCTTCGCACTCACCTACGGAGCTCCGGTGTCCTCGCCCACCGGCCACGACGCGCTCGGCGGCCTCGGCGACATGCGCGCCAGCGCCGCCCAGCTGGCGAAGTTCGTGGACGAGGTGCGCACGGCCACCGGCTCCGACCAGGTCGATCTCGTCGGTCACTCGCAGGGAACGCTGATGCCGGCGCACTACGTCAAGTTCCTCGGCGGAGCTTCGGCGGTGCACCACTACATCTCGATCGCGCCCGCGTGGAACGGCACGGGCACGGATCCCGTCCGGCCGTTGAGCGCGCTGGCGAACGCGTTCGGCCTGCAGGTCCCGGTGTGCGGCGCCTGCCCGCAGATGCTCGCCGGATCGCAGTTCCTCGCCGACCTGCACGAGGGCGGCCTCGCCTCTCCCGGCGTGGACTACCTCAACATCATGACCAGGTACGACGAGCTGGTCGTCCCGCACACCTCCGGAGCGGCGCCGGGCATGACGAACACCGTCATCCAGGACCTATGCCCGCAGGACTTCTCCGACCACTTGCAGCTCGCCGCTGACCCCAACGCGGCCCGCCTGGTCCTCAACCGGCTCGATCCGGCGAACGCCCAGCGCGTCGAGTGCCGGCCCCAGCTCCCGGCGGTCGGCGGTGCGTGACGTCCCGGGTTGATTTCATTCACCACTGATCCCATCGCGGGGACCATCAGAATGCGAGTTTTGGTTACTCGTTGAAGTCAGGCGATCGCGGAGACAGTCAGCCTGTTAACCCGTGTGAGTGTTCGACTTGAAGGCTCTGTAACCGTCGGTTACGTTGGTCGAGACATCACGGTTCGGTCACGGCGTCGAGATCTCCCCCGACAGCGGCGTCGTGGCCGGACCTCCATCCCCGACACGGAAGGCGCACGTGGGCAACCTCCGCTACGCAGGCCGGTGCTCCCCCGAGCCGGCATTCGCAGCCGAGCAGACCTGCGGCGCGAGCGCGCCCGAGCCGGAGGCGGTGCGCCCGTGGTGACCGTTCCCCTGGGGTCGCCGCAGGCCGCCCTCGGCGCCCGGGTCCGGACGATGGCGCGGCGCGTGCGCGGTTCCGCGTCCGGCCTCGCCCTGCGCTTCACCAGCGGCACCTCCGCGCCGGCCCCGACCGCGGATCCGGTGTCGCGCTCAGCGGAGGAAGCAGCGGTGGGCGTCGCCGCATCCGATGGCGTGCCGCTGCACGTGGAGGTCACCGGGGATCCGCGATCGCCGGTGACCGTGGTCCTCGCCCACGGGTTCTTGGCGGACAATGACTTCTGGCACTTCCAGCGCTCGTCGCTCGCCCGCAGGGCGCGGGTGGTCTCCTACGACCACCGGGGCCACGGCCGGTCCGAGACGGGCGGGATGTCCGCCCTCACCCTCGACCAGCTCGGCGAGGACCTGGCAGCGGTGCTCGACCAGGCCGCTCCCGAAGGTCCGGTGGTGCTGGTGGGGCACTCGATGGGCGGCATGGCGATCCTCGCGCTCGCCGAGCAGCGCCCCGAGCTCTTCGGCGACCGCGTGGTCGGCGTCGGCCTGGTGACGACGGCGGCGGCACCGGTCAACGGCCGCGCCCTGCTCCCGCCCGAGGCGGCCAACCTCGTGCTGGCCGTCATCGACCGGCTGCGGCTGACCTCCGTCTCGTGCCGCGCCCTCAGGCGTGCGGCCCTCGCCACGGCGCGGGCCTTCTCGTTCGCCTCCCGGGTACCGCCGTCGCTGGTGGATTTCGTCCTGCAGCTCACGCGGTCGAATCCGGTCCACGCGCTGGTGGCGCTCATCCCCCAGTTCCTGACCCTGGACAAGCGCGCGGCGCTGCCGGTTCTCGGCCGGGCGGCAACGCTCGTCGTGGGGGCCGGGAACGACGTCACGATCGCGCCGGAGCACAGCGCGGCGATCGCCCGAGCCGTACCTGGATCCGAACTGGCGATGATCCCGAACGCGGGCCACATGCTCCCCCTGGAACACCCCGCGGCTCTCGACGCACTGCTCGAGGGCCTCATCACCCGCGCCACCGAACCCCGGCCCAGCGCCGGCTGAGGCGAAGAAACACCTTCGGCGACAGCATCATTCGTCCGAGTGCAGTGCTCGGCGGAGAGCGTCGAGGGTTTCGGTCGCCTGGCGTTGCGACACCGCTGCACCCGTGACCACCGCCGACCGGTGGAAAGTCCCGGGGAACAAGTGCAGCTCCACCGACACTCCCGCGCGCAGCAGCGCGGAGGCGTAGGCCAAGCCCTCGTCGCGCAGCGGATCGTTCTCGTACACCGAGACGTACGCGGGCGGAAGTCCCGTCAGATCGTCGGCGCGAGCCGGTGCGGCGTACGCGGGAACACTCCCGCTCCACCCGCGCAGGTAGTGCTGCCAGCTCAGCACCGCGTCGGCGTGGTTCCACAGCGGTGTGTCCTCGAAGGCGCGCACCGAGGACGTCTCGATCCGGTCGTCGACCTCCGGGGCGTCGAGCACCTGGAAGCGCACCGGCGGACCACCCCGGTCCCGGACGACCAAGGTGAGCGCGGCGGCGAGCCCGCCACCCGCGCTCATCCCGTAGACCCCGATGCGCGCCGGGTCCACGCCCAGCGCGACCCCCTCGGACGCGGTCCAGCGCAGAGCCGATTCGCAGTCCCGCAGCGCCGCCGGGTACGGGTGCTCGGGCGCCAGCCGGTAGTCGACCGCGACGACGACCGCGGGCAGCTGCGAGCACATGTTCACCGCCTGCGCGGTGAGCGAATCCAGCCCTCCCATCACGAAACCGCCCCCGTGCAGCAGCAGCGCGGCAGGCAGTGGATCGGGTGCGCCGGACGGGCGGAAGACCCGGACCGCCACCCCGTCGACACCAGGAACCTCGTGCTCGCTGATGACGACCCCGCTGGTGTCGACCGGCGCTGCACGTGCGGCGAGCTCCGCCATCCGCCGGCGAGCTCCGTAGAGGTCGTGGATGTGCAGGTCCGGCCGCGCGGGCAAGGCTGCGGCCAGCTCGGGATCGAAGTGCACGACTCACCCCCGGGAACGCGACGTGCACCCCACGGTCGCACCCGCCCCGCTCCCCCGCCCACCGCAACCCGGCCTCACCGCGCACGGGCATCAGCGGGGACGTACGCGGTGGCCCCAGCACAGGTCCGGTACGAGATCGGGAGCGCCACACGAGGTTGATCGCCGTCGCCCATCACGGCTCTCGATACCGCCAACCGGGTTCAGCATCGCGCATGACGAGCGCCAATCCATTTCCCGTTGCTCTTCAATCATAACGGCGGTTAGGATTCCCGTTGGTCGGCGCGAATTCCTTCTCGTCGCTCCGCCGATTGTGTTGGAAATCCGCCCGTTTCGGCGGAACCTCCGGTGGTGACGGTTCAGACGCCTTTCGTCCTGCGATCATTGTCCCGGAATGCGAACCGGGATCAGCATGGTGCTGTGCGGAAATCCGAGCGTTCGCGGACTTCGCTGCGCCATCGGATCGAAATGCTCTCGGAATTCCTGAGTTCTCCCCTTCCTGAACGTCGACCACCACTCACCTGAGGGATTGCATGGCACCTCCCACCACTGGCCGAGCACAGATCCCGGACGAGGTGCCGCACGCCGACGGCGCGGCACTGACCGACACCGTCGGCACGCGCTCGGGCCTGGCAGCCGTCGCCCGTCGCGTGCACTTCATCGCCGGGCTCGCCGTCGCTCCCTTCTTGGCCGTCATGTGCCTCACCGGACTCGCCAACGCGTTCACGCCGCAGATCGTCAACGCGGTGCACGGGCAGGAGTTGTTCGCCGACAACACCGCCGGTGAACCCGGTCCCGCGTCCGAGCAGGTCGCCGCAGCGCTCTCGCAACATCCGCAGGCGACGCTGAAAGCCGTTCTCCCGCCCGCCGAACCCGGCCGCACGACCGGTGTCGTCCTGTCGACGACAGGACTTCCCGACATCGACCGGTTCTCCGACGAGGACCTCACCGTCTACGTCAACCCGCACACCAACCGCGTGCAGGGCGAGCTCACGACGGTGAAGGACCGGACGCCCACGCAGGTGTGGCTGCGCAACGTCCACGGGAACCTGCACCTCGGCCAGGTGGGCAGGGTCTACTCCGAGTTCGCGACCAGCTGGGTGCCGGTGATCGTCGTCTGCGGTCTCGTCCTCCGGCTCGCACACGGGCGCCGGTCCGGAACGGTCACGCCACGGGCGCGCACCCGCGCGCGGCACAGCACGTGGGGGCTGTGCCTCGGGCTCGGGCTCGTGGCGCTCGCCGTCACGGGCTTCTCCCAATCCCACTACGTCGGCGACCGCTTCGACCAGGTGCTCGCGAATCTCAGCTCCAGCGAACCGGAACTCGACACCGATGCCGTCGCCGTGCCACCGGGTGCGCAGCCCGTCGGCGTGGACCAGGCGCTGGAGGCGGCCCACGCCGACGGGCTGCGCGGAGAGCTGACCGTCACCGCACCGACCGAACCCGGCGAGGTCTTCGCGGTCGCGGAGACCGGTGACGGCTGGCCCGTCCAGAACGACCGCATCGCCGTGGATCCCCACACCGGGCAGGTGATCGACCGCGTCGCGTTCGAGGACTTCCCGCTGCTCGCCAAGCTCAACGTGCTCGGCATCAAGGCGCACGACGGAACGTTGTTCGGGATCGCCAACCAGGTCGTGGTGTCCACGCTCGCGCTCGGAACGCTGGTCCTGACCGGCTTCGCCTACCTGATGTGGTGGCGGCGTCGCCCGACCGGCGCGGCGTGGCCGTCCCCTCCGGGTCCGGTGTGGCGAGCGCTACCACGAGCAGCACTGATCGGGGCGGTGGTTCTCGGCGCGATCCTCGCCTGGGCGATGCCCGTCCTCGGCGTTTCCCTCATCGGATTCCTCGTCCTCGACTCGATCATCAGGGCCGCCGAGCGCCGTCCGCACCAGAAGTGGTGACACCAGCGAATCAACAGGAGACCTCCGCGATCCGATTCAGCCATCCGTACGACTGGGAGGCGACATCCATGCGCGCTGGATCAGATGCGCAGTGCGACAGAGCCGCGATCAACGCTGTTCTCACCGAACGACCGCCATTCCGCGCAGAAGAATTGAGCGATCTGCGAGCGGATGCGGATCTCGTCGAGGTGCGCGCTGATCTTCTCGGTGAGATGAACACCGCACGACTCCGTGAGCATGTCGGCGGTCGTCTCGTCTACTGCCTTCGCAGTTCCGACCGAGGAGGGGCTTTCGACGGCTCGCCCGCACAGCGACGAGCGCGATTGCTCACGGCAGCCGAGCACTACGACATCGTCGATCTGGAGGCCGGGCGCGACCTCGTCCCCGAGCTGCTGGAGCGACTTCCGCCGCATCGGCGTCGCCTGTCCTGGCACGGGGTCGCCGCAGATCAGGACGTGCTGCACGAGCAGTTCACCCGGATGACCGCCGCGGGTGCCGCGCACTACCTGCTCACCACGGTCACCTCGCGGGCCGAACACGCCCTGGTGCCGCTGCGGTTCCTCCGCGGTCTCGGCCGGTCGGACGTCACCGCGTTCGGGACCGGACCGTCCGGCTTGTGGAGCCGCCTGCTCGCGCCCCACCTCGGTGCGCCCGTCGTGTTCGGCGGGGTCGGCGACGAGACCGAGCTGCCCACCGTCCAGCAGCTGGTGACCGACTACGGATTTCCGCGGATGCGAGAGCTGAACGCGGTCTGCGGGATCGTCGGCCGGTCGGTGCTGCGGTCGGTGTCACCGCGCGTGCACAACGCCGGCTACCGCGCTTTGGACATCCCCGCGCTGTACTTGCCGTTCCAGGTGGAGGACTTCGAGTCGTTCTGGAGCGAGGTGGCCGAATCCGGTCTCGCCGAGCTCGGCCTGCCCTTGAGCGCGGCCACCGTCGTCGCTCCGCACAAGGAGTCCGCGCTCGCGGTCGCGGACACCGCCAGCCCTGCGGCGCACGGTTCGGGGTCGGCGAACTCGCTGGTCCGCCACGGTGGCTCCTGGCACGCCGACACCTCCAACAGCCCGGCCATCAGTCGCGCCCTGGCCCGCGAACAGGTGCCGGTCGCCGGCCGCAAGGCCGCCGTGATCGGCTGCGGCGGCGCGGGACGTGCCGCTGCCCTGGCGCTCGCCGCGCTCGGGGCGGATACCGTGCTCGTCAACCGCGACCCGAGTCGAGGACGTGCCGTCGCCGAGGAGCTGGGTCTCGGCTTCATCCCCCTCGAGGACTTCCACGCCACCGGGTATTCGCTCCTCGTGCACGCGACCCCGATGACCGACCGGGCCCCGTTCCATCCGGCCCAGCTCCCGGACGACGCCGTCGTCGTGGACATGGTCTACGCCCCGGAGGAGACCGCCGTGAGCATCGGCGCTCGCGATCGCGGGCTCGCCGTCATCGACGGGTGGGACGTGCTCCTCGCCGACGCCGGTTGCCAGTTCCGCTTCATGACCGACCACGAGATCCCCGCCGAGCAGACCCGAGCGCTGCTGCACGCCGCGCGGATCTCCCGGCGAACCCAGCACCGCTGACGGCAGGAAGGATCACCCGTGAACCTCGAGACGATCTCCGAAGCACCGCGGCTGCACGACCTCGGCCCTCGCAGCCGGGAGTTGCTCGACCGCGTCGGCGAAGTCGCCGGGGCGTGCGCGGGGCGCGCCGACGAGCACGACCGCGCGGCGACGTTCCCCGGCGAGGACTTCGACGATCTGGCCGCCGCCGGGCTGAACGCGGCGACCGTTCCCCGCGAGCACGGCGGTCTGGGGCTCGGCCCGCTGAACGGCGACACGCTGACCCTGTGGCTGATGACCAAGGAGCTCGCCAAGGCCGACCTGTCCTTGGGCCGTTGCTGGGAGGGGCACGCCAATTCGCTCGTCCTGCTCCAGGCGCTGGCCTCCGAACAGCAGCAGGCCCGCTGGTTCGACGGGATCGTGCGCGGCGGCGAGAAGTGGGTGGCCTGGAGCGGAGAGCCCCAGGCGCGAAAACCGGGCGAGGGGAACAGGTTCGGCACCAGCATCACCGCCGTCGACGGCGGGTGGGTGCTCGACGGGTCGAAGGCGTTCGCCACCAGCGCGACCGGCGCGGACTGGGCGATCCTGCTGGTGAACACCGCGGGTCCCGGAGGAGCCCGGCACGCCGACGGTCCACCCGAAGGGCTGCTCCTGCTGGCGTGCGATCTCTCCGATCCCACGGTCATCGTGGACGATTCGTGGTGGGACCCGATCGGCATGCGCGCCACCGCGAGTCACGTCGTCGAGTTCCACCAGACGTTCCTGCCCGAGGAACACCTCATCGGCACTCCCGGCGCCTACCTGCACGAGGGGTGGCAGAGCGCCTTCACCCCGCACTACGCGGCTAGCTTCCTCGGTGCCGCGGAGGGCGCCTTCGACTACGCGCTGGAGTACCTGCTGCGGCAGGAGAAGACCGCCGATCCCTACGTCCAGCAGCGCGCCGGTTCCATGGCGGTCAACATCGACACCGCGCATCTCTGGCTCGCGCACGTCGCTCGCCTCTGGGACGCCGGTGACCGCGCCGGTGCTCAGCGGTCGGGCAACCGGGCGCGCCACCTCGTCGAGCACCTCGCGCTGGAGACGGTCGACCACTGCGTCCGAGCGTGCGGGGCGCGCAGCCTGGTCCGCCCCAGCCCGGTCGAACGAATCCTGCGCGACCTCACCTTCTACGCGCGCCACGACAACGACGACCACGTCCTGGCCACCATCGGGCGCGCCGCCCTCGGCCAGACCCACGATTCGTCGTTCTTCAAGCCCTGACCCGCGCGCAGGCCTTCGCCCTGGATGCGGTCGCACGCCGGACTGATCGGGGACCCGAACGGTCTTCCGGCCCACCCCTGGGAACCGATTCGCCTTCAACGCTTTGTTGATCGCGCTGCGCTGCGAGTTTCCCGCGGATCACACCTTGACGCGCCCCGTACAGCGATTCACACTTCACGACACTGCCTGAAAGTATATTTCCGGATAACGGAATGAGGCGATCGTGTCCGCAGCTTCGGCGCAAGCATCGCGAAGTCCGATTCGCAGCGTCCTGTCCTCGTTGTTCGTCCAGGTCCTCATCGCCGCCGCCCTCGGCATCCTCGTCGGCCACCTCTGGCCGAGCTTCGGCGAATCGCTGAAGCCGGTCGGTGACGGGTTCATCCGGCTGATCAAGATGGTGATCGCCCCACTGATCCTCTCCGTCGTGGTCGTCGGGATCGCCAAGGCCGGCGACATGCGCTCGGTGGGGCGGATCGGGCTCAAAGCCCTGATCTACTTCGAAATCGTCACCACGGCAGCACTCGCGCTCGGCCTCGTCGCGGGCAACGTCGTCCAGCCGGGCGCCGGTCTCAACGTCGACCCGAGCACCCTGGACGCCTCCGGCGTGGAGGCCAAGACGCACGGCGAGCAGATGCCCGGCGCCGCGGACTTCGTGCTGCACATGATCCCGGAGAGCGCCGTCGGTGCCTTCGCCGACAACGAGCTGCTCCAGGTCCTGCTGCTCGCGGTGCTCTTCGCCGCGGGCCTGCTGCACGTGGGAATCGACCGCGCCCCGCAGGTCTTCCACTTCATCGAGTAGACCGGCGAGATCATCTTCAAGATCATCGGCTACGTGATGCGGTTGGCGCCGATCGCGGTGTTCGGCTCGATGGCCTACCTGATCGGGCAGTACGGCCTGTCCTCGCTGTCGACCTACGCCAAGCTGATCGCCGCCTGCTACGGCGCGGCAGCGCTGTTCATCGTCGTGCTCGGCCTCCTCCTGCGCGCGTTCACCGGGTTGAGCCTGATCCGCTTCGTGCGGTTCACGCGCGAGGAGTTCGCGTTGGCCGTGGGCACCGCCTCCAGCGAGTGCGTGATGCCGCGCATGATGGAGAAGCTGGAGCGGGCCGGTTGCCGCAAGGAGGCCGTCGGCCTCGTCGTGCCGACCGGGTACTCGTTCAACCTCGACGGCGCGTCGATCTACCTGTCGCTGGCCACGCTGTTCATGGCGCAGGCCGTGGGCGTCGATCTCACCGTCGGCCAGCAGATCACCGTCGTCCTCGTGCTCGTCCTGACCTCCAAGGGCATGGCGGGCGTGCCGGGTTCGGCCTTCATCGCGCTGTCGGCCACGGCGTCCGCGGTCGGGGTGATCCCGGTGGCGGCGGTCGCGCTGATCCTCGGCGCGGACCGGATCATGGACACCATGCGCGTGGTCACCAACCTCCTCGGCAACTGCGTGGCCACCTTCGTCGTGTCCAAGTGGGACGGAGCCTTCGACCCGGTGCGGGCCCGCGAGACCCTGGCGGCGCCCGAAGCTTCGGCGAAGCTGATGGCGTCCGAGCAGCAGGCGGAGAGTCCACCGAGCGCGGTCACGACGACCGGGAGCTCACCCGGTGACCGCCCGGGTCGCGCTACCGGACCTCCGGTGGCGCGACCCGGCGGGTCACAGCGCCGCGGCGGTTTCCGCGCCCTCTCTGATGGCGCGCTTGGCATCGAGCTCCGCTGCGAGCCCGGCGCCGCCGATCAGGTGCAGGCCATCGCGACCGGGGCCCAGCGCCGCGTGCAGGTCGCGCACGGATTCCTGGCCCGCGCAGATGACGACGTGGTCGACGTCGAGCACAGTGCGCTCGCCCGTCGCGGTGTCGGTGATGTGCAGGCCCTCGTCGTCGACGCGGTCGTAGGTCACTCCGCTGACGGATCGCACACCGGACTGCTTGAGGTGAGCGCGATGCGCCCACCCCGACGTCTTGCCCAGGCCGAGGCCCACCGGCGTGGTCTTGCGCTGCAGCAACCAGACCTCGCGCGCGGGCGCTCGCGATTCGGCGCGGGTGAGCCCGCCCCGGTGCTCCCGCGGATCGCCGACGCCCCAGTGGGCCTTCCACTCCCCCAGCGACTCCTCCTCGTGGGTGAGGAAGACCGCCATGTCCACGCCGATGCCCCCGGCGCCGACGACCGCGACCTTGCCGCCGGGAACGACGGTTCCGTTGAGGACGTCGGTGTAGGAGACGACCTTGGGGTGGTCGATGCCGTTGATCGAGGGCACCCGGGGCTGGACCCCGGTGGCCACGACGACGTCGTCGAACCCGGTCAGCGCGGCCTCGTCGGCGGTGGTGTTCAGCCGGACGTCGACGCCCAGGGTTTCCAGCCTGCGGGTGAAGTACCGCACGGTGTCGCGGAAATCGGCCTTGCCGGGGACCTGCATGGCGAGCCGGAACTGGCCGCCGATCACCGCGTCCTTCTCGAACAGCGTGACGTCCAGCCCCCGCTCGGCGGCCGAGACCGCGGCCGAGAGCCCGGCGGGACCGGCGCCGACGACCGCGACCCTCTTCTTCACGCGGGTGGGTGCGAGCACGAGCTCGGTCTCGTACCCACCGCGCGGGTTGACCAGGCAGGTGGCGCGCTTCTTGCGGAACACGTGGTCCAGGCAGCCCTGGTTGCAGGCGATGCAGATGTTGATCTCGTCGGCCCGGCCGGCAGCGGCCTTGCTGACGAACTCGGGGTCCGCCAGCAGCGGGCGGGCCATCGAGACCATGTCGGCGTGCCCGTCGGCGATGATCCGATCGGCCATCTCGGGGGTGTTGATGCGGTTGGAGGCGATGACCGGGACGTCGACCTCCGGCCGGAGCCGCGCGGTGCTGTCGATCCACGCACCGCGCGGGACCTGGGTGATGATCGTCGGGATTCGCGCTTCGTGCCAGCCGATTCCGGTGTTGAACACGTCGACCCCGGCCGATTCCAGGGACTTCGCCAGCTCCACCGTCTCTTCCCAGGTCTGCCCCTGCTCGACCAGGTCGAGCAGCGAGATCCGGTACTGGAGGAGGAAGTTCTCGCCGACCAGCTCGCGCGTGCGCTTGACGACCTCGATGGGGAAGCGCATCCGCTTGGCGGCCGTTCCGCCCCAGGCGTCCTCGCGGGTGTTGGTGCGCGCGGTGAGGAACTGGTTGATCAGGTAGCCCTCGGATCCCATGATCTCGACGCCGTCGTAGCCCGCCCGCTGCGCGAGCCTGGCCGCCTCCGCGAAGGCGGTCGCGGTCTTGTCGACGGACCGGGCCGACAGCGCACCGGGCTTGAACGGGTTGATCGGCGCCTTGATGGCCGAGGCGGAGGCGTTGGCAGGCGAGTAGGCGTAGCGGCCGGCGTGCAGGACCTGCAGCACGATCTTGCCGTCGTGCCGGTGGACCGCATCGGTGATCGTGCGATGCCTGCGGGCCTGCAGCCGGTTGATCATCGTGGACCCCAGCGGCCACAGCGCTCCGCGCAGGTTCGGCGAGTAGCCACCCGTCACGATCAACCCGACGCCGCCCTCGGCCCGCTCGGCGAAGTAGGCGGCGAGCTTCCCCGTGTCCCAGGGGAAGTCCTCCAGGCCCGTGTGCATCGAGCCCATCACCACGCGGTTGCGCAGCGTCGTGCCGCCGACCTGGATCGGCGAGAGCAGGTGCTGGTATTCGGTCATCACGCGTCCTTGAAGGCTCGGTAGGTCGCTCGTCCCATGAACTCCCCCAGTTCGTCCGCGGTCCACCCGTCGGCTCCGGCGAGCAACGAGCGCACCGCGGCCTCGCACGAGCACAGGAACAGCTCGATCAGCACGGGCAGCTTCCGGTCCAGGTCTGAGGTCTGCCACCACGCCAGCACAGCGGGCCGGAACCACTCGGTCGATCGCTGCTCCAGGTGCTCCCGCGCTTTCCGGAAGCACGCGGACACCGCGGGGTCGGGCGCACCGGTGAAGATCAGCCGCCACGGGTCCGGGTTGGCGGCGACGGCGGCCAGCATCGACCGGAACCCCTGCTCGAACGCCGCTTGCGGTCCGGGTGCTCCTCGGGTGCTGTGCAACGACTCGATCAGCGAGTCGACCAGCGCCGTGCCCTCGCGATCGAGCAGCGCCTCGACCATCTCGACGCGGTCGGAGAAGCACGCGTAGACCACCGGCCGCGTGACCCCGAGTTGCGCCGCCACGGAACCGACGTTCACCGCGCCGATGCCGTCCTGGACGGCGATGGTCAGCGCGGCGTCGAGCACCTGGGGCCTGCGCCGCTCCGGGCCCAGGTGCTGCGCCCTGGACCGCGCACCGCGTGTCTCCGCCAACCGGACTCCTCGAACTGAGCGGGAAGCACTTCCTGCACCACTGTAGCAATTTCCTTCATAGATGAATGAATGGCCCCATAGCCGCAGGTCGCGGCGGTTTTGACGCACGGGCTGCCACTTCACCCGACCGTGGTCGATGGGCGGCGCGGTCGCCCGGGCCCGCCCGACGGTCCTAGCGTGGGAGGCATGACCACGAACCTCACGCTGAACAACGGCGTCGAGATGCCCGCCCTGGGCTTCGGCGTCTTCCAGACCCCGCCCGAGGAGACCGTCGCCGCCGTCGAGTCCGCGTTGCGCACGGGATACCGGCACATCGACACCGCTGCCGCCTACGGCAACGAGCGCGAGGTCGGCGAGGGAATCCGCCGCAGCGGACTTGACCGGGACGAGATCTTCATCGAGACCAAGGTGTGGATCAGCGACTACGGTCACGAGCAGACGCTGCACGCGTTCGACAAGGGCGCGGGCAAGCTCGGCGTGGAGCAGATCGACCTGCTGATCCTGCACCAGGCCCTGCCCTCCCGGTTCGACCTCACCGTCGAGGCCTACCGGGCGTTGGAGAAGCTGCTCGCCGACGGCCGGGTGCGCGCGATCGGCGTCAGCAACTTCATGCGCGACCACCTCGACCGGCTCATCCGCGACACCTCGGTCGTGCCCTCGGTCAACCAGATCGAGGTGCACCCCTACTTCCGGCAGTCCGACGTGCTCGACGCCAACGCCGAGCACGGCATCGTCTCGCAGGCGTGGTCCCCCATCGGCGGCATCACCTTCTACCGCGAAGGCGAGCACACGAGCACGCTTCGGGACGGCACCGTCGTGCGCATCGCCGAGGAGCACGGGAAGACACCCGCTCAGGTCATGCTGCGCTGGGGACTCCAGCAGGGACGGTCGGTCATCCCGAAATCGGTTCGGCCGGAGCGGATCGAGGAGAACTTCGCGGTGTTCGACTTCGAGCTCAGCGAGATGGAGCTGACCGCCCTCGACGCGCTCGACACCGGAGTCCGGGGCGGCCCCGACCCGTCCGAGGTGACCCTCGAAGCCTTCGGCGTCGAGATCCCCGAGCCGTGAGCAGCCGTCAGAAGATCGACCAGCCGGTGAGGGTGGTGAAGTGGTCGAGCGCCGCGACACCGGCCACGGAGTTGCCGCGCGCGTCGAGCCCCGGGCTCCACACCGCGACCGCGCACCGGCCCGGCACGATCGCCAGGATCCCGCCGCCGACCCCGCTCTTGCCGGGAACGCCGACGCGGTAAGCGAATTCGCCTGCGGCGTCGTAGGTCCCGCAGGTGAGCATGATCGCGTTGATCCGCTTCGCCTGCCTGCTGGTCACCAGCTCCGCGCCGTCGCGGCGAACCCCGTGGGCGGCCAGGAACCGTCCGGCCAGCGCCAGATCTCGGCAGCTCATCTCGATCGAGCACTGCCGGACGTACTGGTCGAGGACCTCGGGCACGGGATTGCGCATGTTCCCGTAGGAGGCCATGAAGTGGGTGACCGCCAGGTTGCGGTCCGCATGGGCTGCCTCGGAGGCCGCGACCTCCTCGTCCACCCGCAGGTCCGGGTTCCCGCTCTCGGCGCGCAGGAAGGCCAGGAGATCACCGGAGGCGTCACCGACCTGGGAGATCAGCTCGTCGGTGACGATCAGCGCTCCGGCGTTGATGAAGGGATTGCGCGGGATCCCCCGCTCGCGCTCCAGCTGGGTCAGCGAGTTGAAGGCGTTGCCCGAGGGTTCCCGGCCGACGCGGCGCCACAGCGACTCATCGCTGCCTGCGAGCACGAGCGCGAGGGTGAAGACCTTCGAGATGCTCTGCATCGAGAACGCCGTCTCCCACTCACCCGCCCCGTGGACCTGACCGTCGATATCGGCGAGCGCGATGCCGAAACCTCCCGGGTCCACGCGGGCGAGCGCGGGGATGTAGTCCGCGGCGACTCCCGCTCCGCGCAACGGCGCGATTTCCTCGACGATCCGTTCGAGCACCTGGTTCAACTCCACGAGGAGCCATCATGTCATCGACCCGGAGACCGTCCGCACCGCTGGACGACTCGGCATCGGAGTGCGCTGAGCCGGCCCCCGGCCGCACGCGCGCGGGCGGCGGGACGAGGAGCGCGGTGCACTAGTCCACTACCTGACCGCACTAGCACGTTTCTCCTTTCACCCCAATCGTTTCCGCGTCGCATGAGACGGTGTACGCGTGCGGTGGTACGGTTCCCGCGCGGTCCGGCGGCGTACGACGCCGAACGGTCCGATCCGCTCGTGAACCCACCTCGGGGAGCGGCCGGGCGGGCCGTCTCCACCAGCGAAGGGAAGTGGACCGCGTGCCACAGACGAGCACCCCGCCGACGACCGGGCGGCTGCGCGCGGCCTGGACGTTGGTCCTGCTGACCACGGTGTGCGCGGAACTGACGTTCACGGCGGTCGCGGTGCCGTTCGTCTGGTTCCTCCTGCCGCTGCTGCTCGTGATGTACGGCGCGGGGGTCCTGCTGGTTCGAGAGCTCTTCACGCGCTCTCGCGGCGGCGGATGGCTGAGCCTGGTGCTGCTGGCCCTCGCCTACCAGCTGGCCGAGGACGGCCTCGGGCTGCAGGCCCTGACGAGCCCGCGGATCTACGGCGCGGCCGAGTGGGGCTGGCGGGCTCTCGGGATCAACTGGTCCTACTGGGAATCGCAGATCGGCGTGCACGTGGTGTTCAGCGTGCTCATCCCGGTCATGCTCACGAACCTGCTGTTCCCGGCCCATCGCGGCCGGCCCTACCTGCGCACCGGCGGTCTCATCGGGGTCGGTGCGCTGGCGGTGCTGGGAGTGCTCGGGCTGCGCGTGGTCATCTCCGCCACCGAAGACCCCGGATACGTGGCCCCCTGGGGGTGGACCACGGCGTTCCTGGTTCTCATGGCCGCGCTGATCGCGGTGGCGATGCGACTGCGGGCTCCGCGCGACTTGGCGCCGAGCGCGTCGTCAGCGCCGAAGCCTGCCGTCGTCGGTGTCGTGCTGGGGTTGGCGACCGTCGTCTTCCTGGCGCTGCTGCTGCCGCCCGGACTCGGACCGAACTCGCTGCTCGACAGCGTCGTCCCGCTACCGCTGCTGCTGGCCGCCGCAGCGCTGGTGGGCATCGCGACCGGGTGGTCGGTGCTGCGCTGGAGCGGCGCGGACGACTGGAGCGACCGGCACCGGGTCTGGCTCGCGGGCGGAATCCTGGTCGGTCACACAGCGTTCATGATTCCCGCCTCGCCGACCGCGACCATCACCGGGATCATCATCATCGTCGTTGAGGTGGCCTTGCTGATCGCGCTCGCCCGCCACCTCCGGACCCGTTCCACCGCAGCGACTTCCATCAGTTGACCCGATTGCTCTTGAGGTCCGGTCGCTTTCAGCGGGATCGCCTCCGGAACCACCGAGCGACCAGCGCCTAGGACCGACCAGATTCCTGGAGGAGCGCGGCGAAACCGTCGAGGTGGCGGTCGAGGCTGTAGTCGAAGAGCCCGTCGAGATCGGGAGTCGTCTCCTCGTGCACCCTCGCCAGCAAGGGGAACTTCCCGCCGGCGAAGAGCTCGTCGGCGCGGGCACGCTGCTCCACGAGCCACCGCGCGAGCGTCACCCCGGTCTCCTGCTCCGCTTCGACCTCGGCGGCCGCGGACATCGCCACGGTGAGCACCATCGAGTGCAGTCGCAGGGCTTCTCGCATCTGCGTGGTCACCGACAGGCCGAGGCCGTCGAGCGCGGCGAGCGTCCACTCGGTGTGCTGCATCATGTGGGGCGCGAGCACGGGGCGGGTGAACGACACGGCCTTGGGCAGCCAGGGATGCCGCAGGAACAGCGCCCACTGCCGGCGGGAGATCAGCTCCAGCTTGGCTCGCCAGCCCGCAGGGCCGGGAACCGGCAGCCGCACTTCGCCGAAGACCTCGTCGGCCATCTGCGCCACCAGTTCGTCCTTGTTCTGGACGTGGCGGTACAGCGACATCGGGCCCACGCCCAGTTCCGCCGCGACTCGCCGCATCGACACGGCGTCGAGCCCCTCCACATCGGCGATGGAGATGCCTGCGCGGAGGACCTGCTCCCGGCTGAGCCCGGGCCGGGATTCTTCCGGGCGGCGTGGAGGTCGTGAGCCCTGCCCGGACTGGCGCCTCCTGGCAGGGCGCGCGCTGACGACCGTGCCGGAACCGACCTTCGCCTCGACCAGCCCCTGCTCGCGCAGGTTGGCGAGGACCTTCGTCGCGGTCGCGACGGCCACTCCCCATCTACCCGCGATCTGACGCGTCGAGGGCAGGCGCTCCCCCGGCCGGAGTTCTCCGGACCGGATCCTCTCACCGATCTCCGCGGCGATCCGCACGTACGGCGGATCCGGTCGCACCTCCGACGCCATGCCGCGCCTCCTGTTCCCGCGAACTGACCAGCGCACCAACCGTACTAGTTCATAGCCGATTGGTCTAGCGCACTATTTCGATTGGACACTCCGTTTTCGTTGACCGTGACCCGACCGCTAATACAGTGTACGCAGATATCTGATACAGCGTACGCACTACGCGATCGGTTCGGAACTCGTTGACACTCACCGCAAGCCAGCTCTGCTCATCACCCACCATCCCCGCGAAGGGAATTCCCGTGCACGCTGCGCTAAGGCGCGCCACCCGCGCCGACCACGACGAGGTGGTGGACGTGCTGACCGAGGCGTTCGCCGAGGACCCGGTCGCCTGCTGGCTGTTCCCGGCGGCGGACAAACGACACCGCCGCCAAGAGCGCTTCTACCGCCACCAGCTCGCCCACCCCGCCGCCGAGGTCTACCTGACCGATCGCGGCAAGGGAGTTGCGCTCTGGCACGCGCTCACACCGGGCGAACCCGCCCAGGACGAAGCGCAGGAGCCGGACCTGGAGGCGGCTTTCGGCGACAGCGGACCGCGGCTGCACGCGCTGGGCCGGGCCCTGGCGCCGCGGCATCCCGACGACCGGCCGCACCTCTACCTGTTCTGCATGGGTGTGATCGGCAGCCAGCGAGGTTCCGGGCTGGGATCCGCGATGTTGCGGGACCGCCTGGAGCGGGCCGACGCCGACGGGACCGCCGCTTACCTGGAGGCCAGTTCCCCGCGCAGCCGCGCTCTCTACCTGCGCCACGGTTTCACCGATCTGGACGGGCCGGTGCGCCCGGCCGGCGGCCCGTCCCTCTGGCCGATGTGGCGCGAGCCGCAGCCCTGAGCACCCGATTGCCCCATCTCACGACCGAGCAGATCCACGGAGGGATCATCGAATGACCACCGACGACCGACCGACCCTGGTGTTCATCCACGGGACCAACTCCAACGCCTACGGCTGGTCCGGCCTGATCAACGAGCTCACCCTGCGCGGCCACCGGAGCGTGGCCGTCAACCTCCCCGGGCACGGGGACCACCAGTTCATCCCCCGCTCCTACCAGGCTCCGCAGGACCTGGAAGCGCTGGCGACCGAACCCTCTCCGCTGGCCGGGATCACCATCGACGACTACGTGGAGCACGTCGTGGAGGTGGTGCGCCGCGCCCGGCGCCGCGGGCCCGTGATCCTCGTCGGCTCCAGCCAGGGCGGCGTCACGGTGAGCAGGGTCGGCAACGCCGTTCCCGGTCTCATCGATCGCGTCGTCTACGTCGCCGCGTACTGCTG
This sequence comes from Saccharopolyspora tripterygii, assembly GCF_054778355.1. NCBI lineage: Bacteria > Bacillati > Actinomycetota > Actinomycetes > Pseudonocardiales > Pseudonocardiaceae > Saccharopolyspora > Saccharopolyspora tripterygii. The sequence continues at coordinate 83,414 of NZ_BAAGZP010000011.1, forward strand.
CGTCGACCTGCCGAACATGCTGTCCTACCTGGAGACGCCGGAGAACGCGGACAGCCTCCTGCCCCTGGTGGAGGCGATGAAGGTCGGCGATCCGGCGGAGCTCGGTGTCAGCCGGATCAACTGGCGCTCGGCCGATCCGGCCGCGTTCCACGCCATCAAGCACTGCCTCGCAGGCGATTTCACCGATGAGGCCGTGCTCTGGCTGGCCAACATGCTGGAACCGGACGAGACCGCCGCGATTCCCGCGACCGATGCCAGGGGCGAGGCGCACACCTGGGGCCGGGTTCCCCGCACCTACGTGCGCTTCACCGAGGACCGCTTGATCCCGCCCGCGCTGCAGGACCGCTTCATCGCCGAGGCGGACAGGCTGACCCCGGACAACCCGACCGACGTCCGCAGCGTCGCAGCACCCCACGTCGGCCCGTTCCACCGCCCGGAGCTGGTGGAGATCCTCGCCGAGCTCGCCGGCCCGGCCGCTGGCGCCGACTCGTGACGAGGGAGGAGATCGCCGTGCCGGACCTCTGCATCGCCGAAGAGGTGGTGCTGATCGCGCCCACGCAGTCAGCGGTCGGTGAGGAAGCGCAGTTTTCATGAAAACTTCTGTCCGCACGAAAGAGCCGGGTTGGGGGCGATCGGCCTGTCGCTCCCCAACCCGGCTCGGTGGGCCCGCGTGCGGGCTTGGTCCGGTGTTCAGTTCTGAATCGAGTTCTGCACCTTGCTGTTCCACGCGGCGAAGCCCGCGCGCTCGGCGTCCGCAGCGGAGCGGAACCAGACGGTGGCCTTGGTGCGCTCGTAGTACGGGGACTGCATCGTGTGGTACCGCTTGGACCGGGTGTTGCCCTTGACCCGGTAGCCGCGGTCCGGCGACTGCCCGTTCGGCTTCGCCCGCACCGCACCCGGGAACGGACCTGATTCCTCTTCCAGCACAACGGGTTCGGCCTCGATAGCGGCAACGCTGGTGCGGCTGGTCTGCACCGGGATGCTGTCGGTGACGTGCACCTCGCTGAGCTCCGCGAGGCCGAGGCCCGCCGCCCCACCTCGGGCCGGGTCGGTTCCCACGCTGCTGGAGATGAGCACCGTGACTCCGAGGCTGCCACCGATCTCGTTGGTCGACGCGAACGACGGGACCTCCGAGTCGGAGCGCGTGATCCGCGGCCGGTCCGCCACCGGTTCCGGCTGCGGCTGCGGGTGCGGGTGCGGGTGCACCCGCTCCGACTCGACCGAGACCGCCTCGATCGCTTCGGGTTCGCGCACCGCGGGAAGCACGATGTGCCCGCCGGGTCGCATCGGATGGGACAGGAACATCGAGCTCGCCAGCGAGCCCGTCATGAAGCACAGCAGGAGCAGCACGAACGTCCACGCAACGGGTGCGGAGCCGCCACCGAGCAGCGAGACGAACGCGAACGCTGCGGCGACCACCAGTGCTGCCACTGCCCACACCACCCACTGCCGCAGGCAGAGGGACGGTGCGCGGTGTCTTGACTTCGGCACGAGAACACTCCTAGGTCTCCTGAAGAGTGAAATGATCGGCTGGCGATGTTGTAACCAGTGCTGTCGCGCACAGCCACCGGAACTCACCCGTTCGCAGGGCACACACCGTCGAAATCACACGGTTGTGTCACTACCGCGAAACGCAAGGTCATGCATCCGCTGACCGTCCGCAGCGGGATTCGCACCGCTTCAGCCGCCGGCTCGCTCCCCCGCGCCGAGGGCGCTCGCGGCGCTCGTGATGTTGCGGGCCATCCCGCCGAACACCAAGCCGTGGAACGGCCACACCGCCGCCCAGTACAGCTGCCCGCTCAGCCCGTGCGGCTCGAACACCGCCCGCTGCCGGTACACCGCCCCGCCGTCGGGGCCGGGATCGACGCGCAGTTCGAGCCACGCACGGCCGGGCAGCTTCATCTCCGCGCGCAACCGCAGCAGCCGCGGGCGTTCCAGGTCTTCGACCCGCCACCAGTCCAGCGCTTCCCCGACGTGCAAGCGTCGCGGATCGCGACGGCCTCGCCGCAACCCCACCCCGCCGACCAGGCGGTCCGCCCAGCCGCGCACCGACCACGCCAGCGGGAAGGAATACCAGCCGTGCTCACCGCCGATCGACTCGACCACCTCCCACAGCGCCTCGGGCGAGGCTGTCGTGGCCTGCTCCCGCTCGTCCTCGTACACGCTGCCGCCGGTCCAGTCCGGGTCGCTGGGCAGCGGGTCGGACGGGGCCGCAGGCACGCTCGCGTCCGACCAGCGCGTCGGCACATCCGCGCTGCGCAACCGCGTCAGCGCGAGCCGGACCGCATCGTCGTAGCCAGTGAGGCCACCCGCCGGATCGGGGATGTGCTCAGCCACCGAGCGGTCGCGGCACACCACCTCGTGGATCAGCGATTCGATCAGCGGCACCGCGATCGACTTCGGCACCGGTGTCACGAGGTTGACCCACTGCGCCGACAACCACGGCGTCAGCAACGGGACCGGAACCACCACCCGGCGCGGCAGACCGGCCACCACCGCGTACCGGTGCATCATGCCCAGGTAGGTCAGCACGTCCGGCCCACCGATGTCGAACGCGCCGCCGACCTCCGACGACACCTCAGCCGCGCCCACGAGGTAATGCAGCACGTCGCGCACCGCGATCGGCTGAATCCGGTTGTGGACCCAGGCCGGCGTGACCATCGCCGGCAGCCGCTCGGACAGGTGCCGCAGCATCTCGAAGCTCGCCGAGCCCGATCCGATGATCACGGCTGCCCGGAGCACGAGCGTCGGCACTCCCGAGCCCGCCAGCACCTCCCCCACCTCGGTCCGCGACGCCAGGTGCGGGGACAGGTCCTGCGAACCGGGAACGATCCCGCCCAGGTAGACGATCCGTTCCACACCGGACGCTCGTGCCGCGCCGGCGACGTTGCGGGCGGCTTCGCGATCGGCGGCGACGAAATCCCGGCTGTTGAGCGAGTGCACGAGGTAGTACACGACGTGCTGGTCCGCAGTGGCTTCCGCCGTGCTCGCCGGGTCGAACACATCGCCCCGCACGACCTCGACCCGGTCGCGCCACTCCATCTCGTCGAGCTTGCGCGGGGAGCGGGCCAGAACCCGGACCTGATGTCCGGCATCCAGCAGCTCCGGCACCAACCGGCCACCGATGTACCCCGTCGCTCCCAGCACCACGCACCGCATACCGCGATGGTTCCCCGGAACGGCCCGCTCCGCAGCGCCACTCTCCACAGTGGATCACTCCGGGAGAACCGAGCGCTCGCGGGTGCTGTCAGCGTCGGATCAGGCCGAGCTGGGTGGCGGCGGCGATGGCCGCGGTGCGCGAATCGACTTCGAGCTTGGTGTAGATGCGGACCAGGTGCGACTTGATGGTCCCCTCCGTGAGGAACAGCCGCCGACCGATCGCCTGGTTCGACAGCCCGTCCGCGACCAGCGTCAGCACCTCGGTCTCGCGCCGGGTCAGGCTCGTTCCCGGGATGCGGAGGCGGTTCATCAGCCGGTCCGCGACCGCCGGAGCCAGCGTGGTCCGCCCGGCCGCCGCGGTGCGGACCGCCGCCGCGAGCTCCTCCGGCGGCGCGTCCTTGAGCAGGTAACCGGTCGCGCCGGCTTCGATGGCCGGGAGCGTGTCGGCGTCGCTGTCGTAGGTGGTGACGATCAGGACGCGCGGTGCGCCGGGCTTGGCGGTGATCTCAGCGGTCGCCTCCGCCCCGTTCATCCCTTCGCGGAACTGGAGGTCCATCAGGACCACGTCGACGTCGCCGTCGGCGGCCACCCTGACGGCCTCTTCGGCGGTGGCGGCCTCGGCCACCACGGTCATGCCGTCCTCGGTTTCGAGGACGGCGCGCAGCCCGGCGCGGACGACCGGGTGATCGTCGGCCAGGAGCAGTCGAATGGGTTCGTCGGTCACGAGCGGGCCTCGGGTGCGGTGTCGGGGGCGGTGCGGATCGGCAGGTGGGCGGCCAGGGCTGAGCCCCGACCGGGGGCGGATTCCACGTTGAAGGTCCCGCCGAGGGCGCGCACCCGGGCGCGCATGGCCGCCAGCCCGAACCCACCCGCCTCCGGGTCGGGGACGGGGAGCTCGTCGGCGTCGAATCCCCGCCCGTCGTCGACGACGTCCACGGCGATGTGGTCGCCCAGGTAGCTCAGCGTCACCTCCGCGGTGGCGGCCTCCCCGTGGCGAACGCTGTTGGCGAGCGCGGATTGCGCGATGCGCAGCAGCGCGACCTCGTGCGCGGTCGGCAGCGGCACGGGTTCCCCGGCCAGGTGGAAGCGGGCCGCGATGTGGTGCCTCGTGCTGGTGATCGCGCACAGGCGCTCCAGCGCACCCGCCAGGGTGGTGCCCTCCAGCGTCGGCGGGGCGAGCGCGGCGACGAAGCGGCGCACCTCGGCGAGGTCGTCGGCCGCGGCCTGCCGCGCCTGGTCCACGTGGCGGGCGGCGTTGTCGGGTGCGTCGGGCAGCGCGCGTTCGGCGGCGCGCAGCAGCAGCAGGACGCTGGAGAGCCCTTGGGCGACGGTGTCGTGGATCTCGCGGGCCAGGCGTTCGCGCTCGGCCAGCACCCCGGCGGTGTGCTGGGCCGCGGCGAGATCGGCGCGAGTGGTCGTCAGCTCCTGGATCAGCTGCCTTCGCTGCTCGCTCTCCCGGTAGAGCGTCTGATACCCCCACACGACCGCGACGGCGACAGCAGCCCCGATGGCCGGTCCGATCACCATCGCGGCACCGAACCGGCCTTGGTGCACCGCGAAGCCGGTGATCGCCGCCGCCGCGGTGAGCACCACGGCGACCAGCCCGGCCCGGCGCGGCAGCAGGTGCAGCTGGAGCAGGTACAGCGGGAACGCCAGCCACACCCCGTCGGCCGACAGCGCCAGCAGCACCAGCCACGCGATCCCCACGACGGCGAGCCACAGCGCGGCGGCCCGGCCCGAACGACTCACCCGGGGCAGCGCGGGCCCGGCCGCGTAGATCAGCCCGCAGACCACCGCCGCGGCGACGACGAAACCCCCGTGGGGGTGGTGATCGGCCAGCGCGCGGCCGACGGCCAGCACGAGCAGGCCGGCGACGAGCAGGTGCAGGCACAGCGTCAAGGCCCGAATCGCGGGCGCCCGGCCGGGAACGATCGTATTCACAGTCCGTCCAGTCTAAGTCGGCTGACCCCGCGCGGCCTCTATCGAAAGTGACAACCGGCGCGCCGCCTTTCGGCCCGGGAACTGCTGCCCTGCGCCAGATGCCCGTCGGGGGACGCGACGACGAGAGTCGAGAGGTACCCAACAGACCGCATGAGAGGACGGGCCCGAACCGTGTTCGTCGCCTGGAGAGACCTGAAGTTCGCCAAGGGGCGGTTCGCCCTGATGGGCGTCGTCATCATCCTGATCACCCTGCTGGTCGGCCTGCTGTCGGGTTTGACCGCCGGGCTGGGTCAGCAGAACATCTCCGCGATCACGTCGCTCCCGGCGGACAAGATCGCGTTCAACGCACCCAGCAGCGGCGAGGACCTGTCCTACGCCAACTCCACCGTCACCGAGCAGCAGTGGCAGCGGTTGTCCCAGGCTCCCGGAGTGGCCAACGCCGAGCCGCTCGGCATCGCCACCACCAAGGCCAGCAGCGGGAACAAGAGCACCGGCGTGTCGGCGTTCGGAGTCGAGCCCGGCTCCGCGCTCGCCCCCGAGAGCAGCAAGATCGGCGGCAACGCAGCGGTCCTGTCCGCGACCGCCGCTGAAGAGCTCGGGGTCGCGCCCGGCGCGCAGTTCACCCTCGCGGGGCAGGACCTGGTGGTCGCCGGCGTGAGCGGCGACGCGTCGTTCAGCCACACCCCGGTCATCTGGACGAGCCTCGACACCTGGCAGAAGACCGCACCGCCGACCAGCCGGCGCGACGGCCCGACCGCCAGCGTCATCGCGCTGAACACCGCGCCGGGAGCCGACGTGGCGCCCGGTGACCAGGCAGCGGGCACCACGACTGTGTCCAAGGCGGACTCGCTGAACGCGATCGGCTCGTACTCCTCCGAGAACGGCTCCCTGCAGCTGATGCGCGGCTTCCTGTTCGCCATCTCGGCGCTGGTCATCGGCGCGTTCTTCACCGTGTGGACCATCCAGCGCAGCGGCGACGTCGCGGTGCTCAAGGCGCTGGGCGCCTCGACCGGCTACCTGCTCAAGGACGCGCTCGGGCAGGCGCTCGTGCTGCTCACCGGCGGCACGCTGATCGGCACCGGCATCGCCGCCGGACTGGGCGCGCTGCTGGCGGGCACGCCCGTGCCGTTCTCGCTGTCACCCGCCACGGTCCTGATCCCGGCCGCCGTGATGATCGCGCTCGGCGCGCTCGGCGCGGCGCTGTCCATCCGCCGCATCACCTCCGTTGACCCGCTGACCGCACTGGGGAGCGCACGATGAGCCTCGAACTGACCGACATCACCCTCACCTACCCCGACGGCGACTCCCGGCTGACCGCGCTCGACGCGGTGAGCCTCCAGGTCCCGACCGGCAGCCTCACGGCCGTCGTCGGCCCGTCCGGCTCCGGCAAGTCCAGCCTGCTCGCGGTGGCGGCCACGCTGATCACCCCGGACCGCGGCAGCGTCACGATCGACGGCGCCCCGACGACCGGCATGCCGCGCGGCGAGCTGTCCGACCTGCGGCGCAAGAAGATCGGCATCGTCTTCCAGCAGCCCAACCTGCTGCCCGCCCTCACCGCCTCCGAGCAGCTGCAGGTCATCGGTCAGATGGACGGCCACAGGCCCCGCGCGGTCAAGGACCGGGCGAGGGAGCTCCTGGACGCGGTCGGTCTCGCCGGTCAGGCCGACCGGCGCCCGCACCAGCTCTCCGGGGGGCAGCGCCAGCGGGTCAACATCGCCCGCGCCCTGATGCACGACCCCACCGTGCTGCTGGTGGACGAGCCGACCAGCGCTCTGGACCACGAGCGGGGCGCGGCGGTCATCGACCTGATCACGCAGCTCACCCACCGGCAGGCCACGGCGACCGTGCTGGTCACCCACGACCGCACCCACCTCACCGCGGTCGATCAGGTCGCCGAGGTCCACGACGGGCGCCTGCACCTGACCGCGGGCGTCTGACCGGCCGCACCAGCGGCTGCGAGGCACGAACGCGGTGCCTCGCAGCCGCTCCCACCCACCTCGAAGCCGAAGGGGTTCGACACCCGTGAAGAAGCTCTACTACTCCGCCGTCCTCTACACCGTCCTCGGCCTCCTCGGCGGGGTCTTCTACCGAGAACTGACCAAGGCGCAGGACTTCACCGGAGCCACGCAGCTGTCCGTGCTCCACACGCACCTGCTGACGCTGGGCACGGTGTTCTTCCTGATCGCCGTCGCGCTGGAGAAGTCCCTGCGGTTGAGCAGCGGGCGGTTCTTCAACGCGTTCTTCTGGACCTACCACGCGGGCCTGCTGCTGAGCACTGGCATCATGACCGCTCACGGGATCATGACCGTGCTGGGGCAACCGGCCGGGCCCGCGATCTCAGGCCCGGCGGGGCTGGGCCACGTGGTCCTCACGATCGCGCTGATCTTCTTCTTCCTCTGCCTGCGCAGCCGGATCGACGATGCCGGCCCCGCCACCCGTCAGCGCGGCGAAACCGTGTTCCGCGAGGTCAGGTAGGCGCTCAGGCCTCGTCGTCGGGCTTGGCGTGGTCGGCCTTGCCCGGGTTCGGGTCGCGGGAGAGATCGATGAGGGGGTCCACCTCGGCGCCTTCGGGCGCGGCGTGGTCGGGGACGCCGGGGTTGGGGTCCCGCGAGAGGTCGATCTCCGGGCGCTCACCTGGGGTGCTCATGTGGTTCTCCTGCGGTCGGGGTGGGCCAGGCACCGCATTCGGTCCTGCGCCTCTCGGACCCCACCAGGATGCCTGCCGGTGATCCGCCCGGACCAACGGGGACGGGCTCCGCGCAGGTGACCTCACCAGGTCCCAGTTTTAGGGGTCGTTGCAGAATCACCTTGCTTGGCGGTGCGGGTAGCGGAACCTCACACGCCGCCTGGACTCCGTGCGCCACTCCTGATGTATGCCAATACACGGCGTCGCGGCGTACTCGCCAGACGACGGGTGAGAAATCCCCGCAGGGGAAGGCCACAGCGGTGCCAGCTGAGTCCCACACCTGAAACAACGGCTCCGCCGCATTCTGAAACGACCCCTTAGTCCAAACTGAGCCGACATTTCGGGCGCGAGAGGCCCTCGGTTTGGACTAAAACCGGGAGGTGGTGACAACCTCGCGCGAAAGGCGGGGCATCGCCGCCCGACCGTTGGAGAGGACTCGGCCTCGGATGAGCACAGATCTCGTGACCCGCACCGCGGAGGATCACATCGCGGTCGTGACCCTGAACGACCCGCCGATGAACGTCACCACGCTCGAACTGACCCGGCAGCTCAACGCCGTTCTGCGACGGGTCGCCGACGATCCGCAGGTCCGCGTGCTGGTGCTGACGGGAGCGGGTGACCGGGCCTTCTGCGCGGGATCGGACATCAAGGAGTTCCCGTCCTTGATCGCCGAGGGCGACGTCGTGGACCGCAAGCTGACCTTCGAGAACGACACCTTCGCGATGGTCGACGAGTTCCCGAAGCCCACCATCGCGGCGCTCAACGGGCTCGCCTACGGCGGCGGGCTGGAGCTGGCGGCGTGCTGCGACCTCATCATCGGCGAGACGGGCACGGAGGTCGCCCTGCCCGAGGTCAAGCTGGGCGTGATCCCGGCTTCGGGCGGGCCGATCCGCGTCACGCGCAGGCTGGGCGAGGCGCGCGGCAAGGAACTCATGTTCTTCGGCGACCCGATCTCCGCCGAGACCGCCCACTCCTGGGGCCTGCTCAACCGGGTCGTGCCGCGCGGGCGGGCGCTGGCCACCGCCCTGGAACTGGCCGGTCGGCTGGCCGAGCTGCCGGCTTCGACGTTGTCCCTGGTCAAGCAAGCGGTCCACCGGAGCAGGGACGGAGATCGGGACGCCGTCCGCGCGACGCTGCCGCTGTCCGAGCAGGCGTTCGCCTCGCCCGAGGCGGCCGAGGGCGTGCGCGCGTTCCTCGGCAAGGAGGCACCGCGGTTCAACGCGCCACCAGAGCGCTGACCAGCAGTTCGAACGCTCTGCTGATCTGAGAGCCGTCCCACCCACCCGGCACGCCGACCCGCTGCAGGACGTCCCACCTCCCGCGACACTGGGCCGTGGGGAATCGCCGCCGCCCGTCGTTGGAGGACACCCCGAGCCCTCTTCGAGTGGAGGTGCACATGACCGAAGCGCTCGGCGCGGTCGACGCGGAGGCATTCTTCTCGCTGCGCAACTACGCGGTGTACACGCTCGACGCCGCCGGAAAGGTCGTGAGCTGGAACCTCGGGGCCGAGCGGATCCTCGGCGCGCTCGCCTCCGAGGTGATCGGTGGCAGCCTGGCGCAGTTCTACACCCCGGAGCAGATCAGGACCGGGCACCCCGAGGCGCTGCTCGAACAGGCGCGCGAGCACGGCACGAGCGTCGACGAGGGCTGGCGCGTGCGCAAGGACGGCAGCTGGTTCTGGGCCAACGTGGTGACCACCGCGCTGTGGTCGCCGGAGGGCAGGCTCCGCGGCTACGCGAGGCTCACCCGCGACGACACGGCGGCGCATCAGCAGCTGGAGACCTCGCTTCGGCAGTTCCGGGACCTCTACGAGCTGACCCCGGTCGCGATCGGCCTGTTCGACCGCCACGGGTTCGTGATCGACTCCAACACGGCGATGTGCCGGCTGCTGGACCGCTCGTCGAGAGCGCTCCGGGAAACGCACGTGACCTCGCTGCTGGATCAGGACGCCCCCGAATTCGCGCGGCTCTCCGAGGCTTTCGAGGAGGGGACGCCGCCGGACGGCGCCGCCGCGCAGGAGTGGACGCTGCTGCGATCCGACGGCGAGCAGGTCCACTGCGAGGTCCACATGGCCAAATCCCTCCAGTCGGGCGGTGATCCGTTCTGGCTGGTGGTCTTCGAGGACGTCACCGATCGTCGCCGCGAGTCCCAATCGCTGCGCTACTGGGCCTACCACGACGAGTTGACCGGGCTGTGGAACCGCGCCGCGATCCCGCAGCTGGTCGCGGACGCCGACGTGGAGCGGGCCGCGGTGCTCTACTGCGACATCAAGAACTTCAACCGGATCAACGAAGCCCTCGGTTACGCCGCCGGCGACGAGGTGCTGATCGCGATGGCGCGACGACTGGAGGAGGGGCTTCCCGCCGGTTGGTCGGTGGCGCGCGCGGCGGCCGACGAGTTCGTCGTGGTGTGCCCGGACGTAGCGGCCGAGGGCGGGGTCGCGGCGATAGCGACGACGGTGGCCGGGCTGATGCACGCGTCGTTCGAGGTGCGCGGGCGCCGGGTTCAGGTGTCCGCGTTGATCGGTGCGGCGCTCGGCTCCGAATGCCACGGTAGTGGAGAGGATCTCGTGCGCTGGGCGTTCGGATCCCTGCTGAGGGGCAAGAAGTCAGGACACGCGAACATCGCGTTCGCGGGCCCGACGCTGATCGACTCGATCGACGGCCAGCTGGAGCTGGAGGGCGAGCTGCGCCACGCGATCGACAACGACGAGCTCTCACTGCACTACCAACCGACGGTCGCGGCCGACGGCACGATCCTCACCTGCGAATCCCTGCTTCGCTGGGAGCATCCCGAGCGCGGGATGCTGTCCCCGGCAACGATCCTGCCGGTCGCCGAGCGAGCGGGCATGCTCGCCGACCTCGACGCCTGGGTGCTGAGCGCCGCGCTGCGCGAAGCGGCGACCTGGCCCGCGAGCCGGTCCGGCAGGCCGGTGTCGGTGTCGGTGAACGTGGCGGAGCTGATGCCCGGATACCCGATCTTCACCGACCTCCTCGAACGCCTCGTCGCCGAGACGGGGCTCCCCTGGGAGCGCATCGTCGTGGAGCTGGTGGAGACCGCGATCGTCGACCTCCCGGACCAGATGCGCAGGAGCATGCACGAACTCCGCAACCGAGGGATGCGCTTCGCCGTCGACGACTTCGGCACCGGCTACTCGTCGCTGACGCGGATCCGGGAGTTCCCCGCCCAGGTGATCAAGATCGATCGCACATTCGTCACCGACATCGCGGGCAGCCACATCGATCGCACGCTGGTCGGCGTGGTGACCGACATGGCGCAGTCGCTGAACTGCACGACCGTCGCCGAAGGCGTGGAGACCCGCGAGCAGTTCGACGTCCTGCGGACCATGCCCATCGACGCCTACCAGGGCTGGCTGTTCGCCAAAGCGCTCCCCGGCCCGGAGCTGGTGCAGCTGATCGAAGCGGGCCCGATCATCCCGTGACCCGCTGCGGCGCGCATCGCCCGCGACAACGTCCAGGCGCATCTCCCCGAGGCGCTCGACCTCGCTCGGACCGGACAGGTCGACCCCCGCAAGGTCGTCTCGGACGTCATCGACTGGGAAGACCTCCCCGAAGCCCTGCCGGAACGCCACCGCAAACCGGTCTTCACCCGGGAGCTACCAACGATCTCCTGCCCCCCCGGCCCCGCACCCCACGCGCCCGGGCGAGACGGAAAGTACCCGGCATCTCCCAGTTTTAGTCCAAACTGAGCGGACATTTCGGGCACTGAACGTCCTCGGTTTGGACTAAAACTGGGATTCCTCCACCCTCCAAGGGGGACTTCGCGTCGTAGGTTCAGCCGACGGGGGCCGTCGCGGCGTCGTTCTCGCGGCGGGCGGCGACCTCCGCGGTCATCGCGCGGAAGCGCTTCTCCGTGATCGGGTAGAAGGCCATGACCGCCATCCCGATCACCACGCAACCGATGGGCACCGCACCCGCTGCGGCGCGGATGCCCCACACCGCTGAACCGGCCTGCTCCGGCGCGCCACCGACGTAGCCGGCGAGGCTGATGGTGTACGCCGCGCCCGCACCTCCCAGCGCCTGCCCCACCTTGCGGACGAAGGAGAAGACCGCGTAGGTGGTGCCTTCGGTGCGCGCACCGGTGCGCCACTCGCCGTACTCGACGGTGTCGGCTTCCAACGACCACATCAGGGTGGTGACGACTCCGACCCCGACGCCGATGAGGAAGAACGCACCCACCGCGAGGTAGGGCTGCGACGCGGGGGCGAACATCGCCGCAGCACAGCCCACGGCCGTCACGGCGCTGCCCGCAAGGTATCCGGTGCGCTTGCCGACCGTGCGCACCACCAGCGGGACCAGCGGGGCCGCGAGGAACATGAGTCCTGTTTGGACCCCGGTGATCACGATGTAGAGGTTGGCGTCACCCAGGACGTCCCGGGCGTAGTAGACGCCGATCGTCTGGATCGAGAACATCGCCGCCAGGAAGAACAACGAGCTCACGCACAGCAGTTGCAGCGGCCGGTTCTTCCGCAACGTGGTCAGGCTCTGGCGCAGCCCGACCTTCTGCACGTCCCGCTGCACGGTTTCCCGGGCGGTGAAGAAGGTGAACAGGTACATCGCCGCACCGACCACGACGAACGCGAGCGTCGTCAGCAGCAGCGATTCCTGGAGGTTCGCCGCGTTCTTGACCTGCGGTGCCACCACCAGGCTCAGCAGCAGCATCGTGGCGGCCGAACCCATCGCCCGCGCGCTGGCGAGCCTCGCACGGTCGATGGGGTCCTGCGTCATCGCCGCCGACAGCGATCCGTAGGGGATGTTGACCAGGCTGTAGACCGTCCCGACCGCCGCGTAAGTGACGTAGGCGTAGACCAGCTTCGCGGGCAGGCTCCAGTCGGGAACCGAGAACGTCGCCACGCTCAGCAGGAGCAGCGGCACGGACCCGAACAGCAGCCAGGGGCGGAACTTCCCCCACCGGCTGGAGGTCCGGTCCACCAGTCGTCCTGCCACCAGGTCTGCGACGCCGTCCCAGACGCGCACGACCAGGAAGATCGTCCCGGCCGCCGCTGCCGGGATCCCGGCCACGTCGGTGTAGTAGAGCAGCAGGAACATCGAGGCCATCGAGAAGGCCAGGTTGTTGGCGGCATCACCGGCCGCGTACCCGAAGAGCTGTTGGACCCGAAGCTTCATCACCCCTCCTCTCCGCTTCTCCGGGAAGCCTCAGCTCTGCGCGCGCCAACGGTCCTTCAGCGCGAACGCCGCGGCCTTGGGTCGTCGGTCACGGGTGAACACGCCCTTCTTGTTGCCGTCCACCCGCGCGAATCCGGCGCTGGTGGCGAAGTCAGCGAAGTTCCAGACCTGTTCCCCCACAACGGCTTCGACCCGGTCGAACACGCGGTGGTAGGTCTTCAGCAGCTCGGTCTGGTACTCCTCGCTCCACGGCTGCGTCACCGCCGAGTGCACTCCGGCCATGGCGTCCGCGCCGTACTCGGTGATGATGATCGGCTTGGCCTCGCCCTTCGCCCACTCGTTGAGCTCGGCCTCCAGTGCCCGCTCGGCCGCGGCGAGGTCGCCGCTCTGGACGTACCAGCCGTAGTACCGGTTGATCATCAGCACGTCGGAGAGCTCGGAGACCGTGCACTCGCCGGCCGGGGCGAACATCACGTTGACGAACCCGAACGGGCGGGTGGCGTCGAGGCGACGCGCCTCGGCGAACAGCGGCTCGAAGTACTCGCGGGCGGCGTCGGTGTGCGACTCGGGTTCGTTGGCGATGCTCCACAGCACCACGCTCGGGTGGTTCTTGTCCCGCTCCACGAGCTCCTGGATGGCCTTCAGGTGAGCTTCCCGGGTCCGGATGCTGACCGTCTCGTCGGAGTAGGTCTCCTGCGCGCTGGAGGCGACGATGCCGCCACCGATGCCGAGGTTCAGCCCCACAGCGGCGGTTTCATCGATGACCACGATGCCGTGCCGGTCGGCGTAGTCGAGCACTTCCTCGGCGTAGGGGTAGTGCGAGGTGCGCAACGAGTTCGCGCCGATCCAGTCCAGCAGTGCGAAGTCGTGCACCATGGACGCGTCGTCGTGCCCCTTGCCGCGCACGACGTGGTCCTCGTGCATGCCGAAACCGGTGAAGTAGAACGGTTCGCCGTTGATCAGGAACTTCGTCCCGTCGACAGCGACCGTGCGGATGCCCACGTTCAGCGAGTACCGGTCCGCGGCCTCGCCCCCTGCGTCGAGCAGGTCCACCCGCAGCTCGTAGAGGTAGCCCTCGCCCGGACGCCACGGCTGCACGTCCTCGACGCGCAGCCGCCCGGACAGCCCCTCGGTGCGTGCGACCTCGACGCCCTCCGCGTCCAGCAGCACGGCGCGCACGCGCTCCCCGCCGGTGGTGCGGACCTCGTAGCCGACCGTGCCCGCGGTCCCCTCCAAGCCGGTCGTCGTGGTCACGTCGGTGATGTGCGCGGGCCGCGTCGCGTACAGCGACACCGTGCGGTGCAGGCCCGCGTAGTTGAAGAAGTCGTGGTGGTAGCGCTGCCGGGGCCCGTCCGGGGTCTCCTCGACGTGGCCCGGCGGGATCGAGTCCCAGTCCAGCCGGTTGTCGACGACGACGGTGATGCGGTTCGCCTCGCCGGGGCGGACCAGGTCCGTGACGTCGGCTTCGAACGGGATGTAGCCACCCACGTGGGAGACGACCTGCTGCTCCCCCACCCACGCCGTCGCGCGGTGCGCCGCCGCGTCGAACCGCAGCACGATCCGCTGCCCGCTCCACGACGCGGGCACGTGCGCGGAGGTCTGGTACCAGACCTCGCCGACGTGGTCGCGGACAGCGGCGTCGACTGGGATGTCGTTGTAGCTGGCCGGTACCGGCATCTCCGCCTTGCCCGGCAGCGACGCGCGCCACCACTGCTGCTCGCGACCGACTCCCTCCGCGTCGACGGCGAAGCGCCACAACCCGTCGATCGAACGGCGGTCCCGGAAGGCGTTGGTGAGAGGACGAAGCATCGTTGCTCCCTTCTTCTTCGGTGCACGCCGCCGCAACGCCAGGAGCGACGGCTGCGGCGACGCGAGGTGGGGGCGGGCCTGCGAGGCACCGACCACGCGGCAGCGACGTGCTGCCGCTGGATTGTCAGCGCGGCGCGGTCGGCACCGCACCGCGAGCGGACAACGTCCGCAGTTCCGACGCGACGGCGGACACGAGTTCGTCGTCGTCGCCGAGCGCGGGGTCCAGCGCGACCAGCGTCCGGCGAACCGGGTCCTGGGATCGCGAGGTTTCGACCAGCTCAGCGGCACGGGGATCGCGCACCTCACCGGTCTGGAGGTGGCGCAGCCAGCAGGCGAGTTCGATGACGACCGCTGCCGGCAACCGTCCCGCCGCCCGCTCCGCGCGCAAGACCGGCAGCAACCGGGCTGGGATCTTCTGCGATCCGTCGGTCGCGATCTGCGCGAGCTCGTGCCGGATGCCCCTCGCGGCGAAACGCATGAACAGATTCCGCCGGTACTCCGTGATCTCGGCCGCGTCCACGGCGATGTGCCGGGCTGCGGTGTCCCACCACTCCTGCACGAGCGCGGCGAGACGACCGTCCTGCACCGCGTCGCGGATCGTGCTGTGGCCCTGCGCGAGCCCCGCGTAGGCCAGCAGGGTGTGCGCACCGTTGAGGAACCACAGCTTGCGGTCGGTGTAGGCGCCCACGTCGTTCACGAACCGCGCTCCGCGCTGCTCCCACGGCGGTCGCGCACCGGTGAAGCTGCCGGACAGCAGCCATTCGCTGAACGGCTCGGCCACCACGGGCGCTTCGTCGCGGAGCCCGATCACGCGGGCGGCCGCCGCCACGGCATCGCTTCCCGGTGCGGGCGTGATCCGGTCGACCACCGTGCTGACGATCCCGACCTGGTCCTCGACCCAGGAGGCGAAGTCGGGGTCGTCTGCAGCCGCCGCGCGGACCACCGAGCGCAGGACCTCGCCGTTGTCCGGGACGTTGTCGCAGGGGACCAGCGTGATCGGGGGGCCATCGGTGCGGTGGCGCTCCCGCAATCCCGCCAGCACACGTCCCATCGCCGTGTCCCGGCCCCTTTCCGGTGCCGCGTAGGCCGCCTCGGTGACCGTCAGCGTAAGGACCTCGACCTCGGGGGAGGACAGGTCCCGCAGCCACTGCTCCTGCTCGCTGCCCGCGTGAGCCCGGCTGAGGGAGCCGATCGCCTCCACGGCGTCCACTTCGCCGGGCACCCGCAGCGTGTACACGCCCTCCTGCTCGGTGAGCGCGCGCGGCAGCTCCGTGTTGCGGAACGTGTACGCCGCGATCCCCCACTCCGGTGCGCAGGCGGTGTACCAAGCCTGGTGGGAGCGGTGGAAGGCACCCAGTCCCAGGTGCACGGCCCGGACGGGCGCGGCGGGGCCGAGCTTGGCCGCTGCCCTGGTGATCCTGGCCGTCACAGGCGGAACGCCTTCCTGGGCAGCTCGTCGTTGAGGTCGTGCAGCACTGCCGCCGCGTCCTCCTCGCTGAGCACGTGCTCGGCCACCAGGCTCGCCAGGTGACCGGCGTCGACGCGTCGAGCGGTGTCGTGCCGCGCCGGGATCGAGCAGAAGCCGCGCGTGTCGTCGACGAATCCGGCCGTGCGGTGGAATCCCGCCGTCTCGGTGACGGCATCGCGGAACCTGCGCATGGCACGCGGCGCGTCCAGGAACCACCACGGAGCACCCAGGTGCAGCGACGGGTAGAAACCCGCCAGCGGAGCCAGTTCTCGCGAGAACGCGGTCTCGTCGAGGGTGAACACGACGCTGCGGAAGCGCGGGTGCGTGCCGAAGCGTTCCAGCATCGGCCGCATCGCCCGGGTGAACTCGGTGCGCACCGGGATGTCGTGACCGGTGTCGGCGCCGTAGCGGGCGAAGGTCGGCG
The DNA here is from genome assembly GCF_054778355.1 of Saccharopolyspora tripterygii. Lineage (NCBI taxonomy): Bacteria > Bacillati > Actinomycetota > Actinomycetes > Pseudonocardiales > Pseudonocardiaceae > Saccharopolyspora > Saccharopolyspora tripterygii. The sequence goes on from NZ_BAAGZP010000011.1 coordinate 100,048, forward strand.
CGTGGTGGTTGCGGCAGCTGCCGGAGTGCAGCGCCATCACCAAACCGTCCTCACTGGACATCCGCGCGTTCTCCCCCAGCAGTTGCCGGGACAGCAGCTGCGCTTCTTCCGGCGTCGCGCTGCCGCCGCGGACCGCGTCGAAGAGCCGGGTCGCCTCCGCCTCCGGCAGGAAGGCCATCTCGGGGTCCGGCGCGCCGTGGTCGGTGGCGGTGGCGCCGTGGGCGCGGAAGTGCTCGCGGCGCGATTCCAGCGCTCGCACCAGCCCGCGGTAACTGCCGGTGTCGATCCCGCCGGCCTGCGCCAGGTCGTCGAGCGCCTGCAGCCATCCCGCCTTCGTGGCATCGACGTAGCGGTCCGGGCGGAAGGTCGGCACGACACGTCCCGACCAGCTCGGATCCGCCGCGAGCGCCTGGTGGTGCCGCAGGTCGTCGGCCGGGTCGTCGGTGGTGGCGAGGACGTCGATGTTGAAGGTCTCGTACAACGCCCGCGGGCGCATGGCCGGTGTCGCGAGCCGGTCGACGAGCTCGTCGTAGAGCTCGTCGGCGTTGTCGGGCGAGGGCTGCCTGCGCACGCCCAGCACGTCGTGCAGCTCCGCCTCGATCCACTGCCGCGACGCCGTGCCCAGGAAGTACTGCCACCCCGAGCAGAACGCGCGCCAGACCTCCCTCGGCTTCGCGACAGGGGCGCCCTCGGCGTCGGGCAGGCCGAGGTCGTGCAGCGACCAGCCGTGCGCGTGGAGCAGGCGGGTCACGTAGTGGTCCGGCGTCACCAGCAACGACGCCGGGTCGGTGAACGCCGGGTCGTCCGCGAGCAGCTGCGGGTCCACGTGTCCGTGCGGGCTGATCAGGGGCAGGTCCCGGACGCTGTCGTACAGCCGCCGGGCGATCGCCCGCTCCACCGGATCGACCGGCAGCAGGCGATCGGGGTGCGGACTCAGCGGCCGGTCGGCCGGGGTGGGTGCAGTGGCGCCGTCCATGGCCGGAGCTTCATCCGCGGACGCCACCGAGGACAACCGGTTGCCAGCAGTTGTCACCCCCACCGCACGCGACCGTCCCGGACCGGCCTCGGGGTCAGGTCGTGCGAGGGCCCGTGGATCCGCGGATCACCATGTGGGAGTCGAAGGTGACCGAGCCGAGGCCGTCACCGCGCCCCGACAGGCGCGCGTGCAGGGCGTCGACCGCCTGGGAACCGAGCTTGTCGGCGGGTCCGGCGATCGTCGTCAGACCGGGAACGGTGAGGTCGGCGCCGAAGATGTCGTCGCAGCCGACGAGGGACAGGTCGTCGGGCACCCGAACGCCGGTGGCGCGCAACCGCTGCAGCGCTCCGATCGCGATGAGGTCGTTGTAGCCGATCGCCGCCGAGACCTTCCCCAGCACGAGCGCGTCCGCTGCGTCCTCGCCACCTCGCCGGTTCGGCGGGAACGGCCCCAGGAACGTCACGTCCAGGTCCAGCTCCGCGGCCTCTTCGCGCACCGCCTGCCAGCGCTGACCGTTGACCCAGGAGTTGCGCGGGCCCGACAGGTAGGCGATCCGGCGGTGGCCGAGCACGGCGAGGTGCCGCACGGCCTTGCGCATCCCGGCGGCGGTGTCCACGACGAGGCTCGGCACGCCCTCGACCTCGCGGTTGATCATGACGATCGGCCGGTAGCCGCCGATCTGGCGCACCGCGTCGTCCGAGAGCCGGGAGGTCGCGAGGATCCCGCCACTGGTGGTGGCCAGCAGTTGTCGCAGGTTGTTGGCCTCCAGGCGCGCCGACTCGTCGCTGTCGGTCAGCGCGAGCGTGTAGTCGCGCTCGATGGCCCTGGCCTGGGCGGCCTTGATCAGGCTCGCGTAGTACGGGTTGGAGATGTCGGTGACCACCAGGGTCAGCACGCGGATGCGCCCGGGAGCCTCCGCCCGCGCCAACGGCCTCGGCTCGTAACCGATCTCGTCGGCCGCGGCCTGCACCCGCTCCCGCGTGGCGGGGCTGACCCGCGCGGGGTTGCTGAAGGTCCGCGAGACCGTGGACGCGGCGAGGCCGCAGTGGCGGGCCACGTCGTAGATCGTCGGCCGTTCCTGCTCCACTCGTCCCTCCGCACCGCTGGAAACAGCGTTGACAACACCTGGCAACAAGTTGTCATAGTAGCCCGAAGTTCGTAGTTTGTGGCCGAGCCGACGCTCGAAAGTCCCGCGTGCCAAGAGGAGTGACCGCCGTGCGCATCGAACGCGCCGATGTCATCGTGACCAGCCCCGGACGAAACTTCGTCACCTTGAAGATCACGACCTCGGACGGCGTGGTCGGCTACGGCGACGCCACCCTCAACGGCCGGGAGCTCGCGGTGGCCGGCTACCTCCGGGACCACGTCGCAGCGCTGCTGATCGGCCGCGACGCCCACAACATCGAGGACACCTGGCAGTACCTGTACCGGGGCGGGTACTGGCGCCGGGGGCCGGTGACGATGACGGCCATCGCCGCGGTCGACACGGCGCTGTGGGACATCAAGGCCAAGGCGGCCGGCATGCCGCTGTACCAGCTGCTCGGTGGCGAGAGCCGCGAGCGCTGCCGGGTCTACGGCCACGCCAGCGGGCGCGAGCTGCCCGAGCTCTTCGACTCGATCCGCGCGCACCTCGAACTCGGTTTCACCGCGATCCGGGTGCAGACCGGCGTTCCGGGCCTGCCCTCGGTGTACGGGGTGGCCGCGAGCTCGGCGTCCGACGACGGCGGTGGCCGCTACGACTACGAACCCGCGCGACGCTCCGCCCGGCCCGCCGAGGAGGTGTGGGACACCCGCGCCTACCTGCGCCACGTGCCGTCCGTCTTCGAGGCGGTGCGCAACGAGTTCGGCCCCGAGCTCGCGCTGCTGCACGACGCCCACCACCGGCTCACCCCGCTGCAGACCGCCCGGCTGGGCAAGTCGCTGGAACCGTACGACCTGTTCTGGCTGGAGGACGTGACACCGGCCGAGAACCAGGAGGCCCTGCGGCTGGTGCGCAGCCACACGACCACGCCGCTGGCGATCGGCGAGGTGTTCAACACGATCTGGGACTACCAGACGCTCATCAGCGAGCAGCTCATCGACTACGTCCGCTCCCCCGTCACGCACGCCGGCGGAATCACCGGCGTGCGGCGGATCATGGACTTCGCCGCGATGTACCAGATCAAGTCCGGGATGCACGGCCCGACGGACGTGTCACCGGTCGGCATGTCCGCGTCCGTCCATTTGGGACTCGCGCTGCACAACTTCGGCATCCAGGAGTACATGCTGCACGACGAGCGGACCAACGCGGTGTTCGGACCGACGGTCGAGTTCGCCGACGGCGGCCTCCGCCCGAGCCAGGAACCCGGGCTGGGCATCCACTTCGACGAGCAGCTCGCCGAGAAGTACCCCTACGAGCCCGCTTACCTCCCCACCAACCGCCTCCTCGACGGAACGGTCCACGACTGGTGATCGACCGAGCGACCCGGTGACGGAGCTCTAGGGCACCATCCAGGCGAGGACCGGGAGGGACTGGAGGTAGGCGAGAACGCACATCGCGACCAGGAACACCAGGCTCCACGGCAGCACTCGGCGGAAGATATCGCCTTCCTTGCCGGACATCCCGACGGCACCGGCGGCGATGGCGAGGTTCTGGGGCGAGATCATCTTGCCCAGCACACCGCCGGACCCGTTGGCGGCCGCGGCGAGCGTGGGATCGATGCCCACCTTGTTCGCGGCCGCGACCTGCAGCGCGCCGAACAGCGAGTTGGACGAGGTGTCCGAGCCGGTCACCGCCGTGCCCAGCCATCCGAGGATCGGTGAGATCAGCGCGAACACGCCGCCGGCCCCGGCCATCCAGCTGCCCAGCGTGGCGGTCTGGCCGGAGGCGTTCATGACGTAGGCGATCGCGAGCACCGACATCACGGTGACGATCGGCCACTTCAGCTGGGCGTAGGTCGACAGGTAGCGCTCGACAGCGCGGCGCGGGTCGATCCGGATCGCCGGGATGCTCAGCGCTCCCGCGATCAGCAGGAGGCTGCCCGCGCTGGTGAGCCAGTTGAACTTGAACTCGGTCAGCGAGAGCTCGTCCCCGCTGACGTCGGTGATGTGCAGGCCCGGCCAGTTGAACTTCACCGTCACCGCGTCGAGCAGGTCGTTGACCGGGCCGAGCTGCGCGACGACGAACACCGCGATGATGATCAGGTACGGCAGGTACGAGCGCGCCACCTGGCCGCGCGAGTCGTGCTCAGCGACGACCTCCGGCTCGTCGACGCCGCGCGGGGTCCAGACCTTCAGCAGCAGGACCGTGGCACCGGCGGCCACGAGCGAGGCGATGATGTCGGTCAGCGGCACCGAGATGTAGTTGGCCGCGACGAACTGCGCGAGGGCGAAGGTGATGCCGCAGGTCAGCGTCGCGGGCAGGGTCTGCCGCACACCCTTCATCCCGTCGAGGATGCCCACCAGCACGATCGGCACGAACACGGCCAGCAGCGGGGTCTGGCGGCCCGTCATGGCGCCGAGCTCGGACAGCGGCAGGTCGGTGACGCTGGCGAGGGTGACCAGCGGGGACGCCAGCGCGCCGAAGGCCACCGGCGCGGTGTTGGCGACCAGTGCCACGACGGCCGCGGTGATCGGCGAGATCCCCAGCGCGAGCAGCATGACCGTGGTGATGGCGACCGGCGTGCCGAAGCCCGCCAGCGCTTCCAGGAGCGCGCCGAAGCAGAAGGCGATGATCACCGCCTGGATCCTGCGGTCACCGCTGACCCGGGAGAACGACCGCTGCAGGACCGCGAAATGCCCTGTCGTGACGGTCATGTTGTACACCCAGATCGCGTTGATCACGATCCACAGGATCGGGAAGAACCCGAACGCCGCGCCCAGCGTCGCCGACAGCACCGCGGGCCCGACCGGCATCGGGTAGACGAGCACCGCGACCACGAGGGCCACCAGCAAGGAGATCAGCGAGGCCTTCCACGCCGCCATCCGGACCACGCCCAGGAGCACGAACAGCACCAGCAGCGGCAGAGCGGCGGCGAGCGCGCTCAACCCGAGCGAGCCGAACAGCGGATCCAGCACCTGTTGGTACACAACCACTCCCTCGGGGCGTCGAATCTGTGCGCGCAACATAGCGGCCCGGTCAGCCGAGGCAAGTCACACGACTACAACGAATCCGGCTGAACGCGTGTATGACTCCGACACCACGCCCGTTGCCCAGCGGCGACGAGATGCTGGGAGTTCACCGGCGTCCTACTCTGCTAGGTGAAATCCCCCCTCTGGGGGTCACAGCGGCGGGGTCGTCATGAGGCCGCCCGCGCCGCAAGTCCGTTGGAGAACCGATGGCCGAGCAGACACAACGCCGCCCCGGTTACGGCAAAGGACTCACCGGCGAACTGCTGGCGGAGTTCCTGGGAACATTCGTGCTGATACTCCTGGGCTGCGGCTCGGTCGCAGTCGCCGTCGCCGGCCTACCGGGGTCCGGGCGGCAAGAAGAAGCCTTCGGTGCCGGCAACTGGCTCATTATCGCCTTCGGCTGGGGATTCGCCGTGGTGTTCGGCGTGTACGTCGCGGGCGGGGTCTCCGGTGCGCACATCAACCCCGCGGTGACGCTGGCCTTCGCGGTCCGCCGCGCTTTCCCCTGGGTCAAGGTCGTGCCCTACATGTTCGCCCAGCTGGTGGGGGCGTTCGCCGCCGCCGCTCTGGTGTACTCGGTGTACAGCTGGGCGATCGACGCATTCAACGCGAAGGCGGGCGTGCCGAGGAGCGAATCCCTCGACACCTACGCGATATTCGCGACCTTCCCGGCCGAGTACTTCGGCGGCTCCTGGTGGGGGCCGCTGCTCGACCAGATCGTCGGCACGGGCATCCTGGTGCTGCTGATCTTCGCTCTGATCGACGCGCGCAACAGCGCCCCGGCGGCCAACCTCGGGCCGTTCATGATCGGCATGGTGGTCACGGTCATCGGTCTGACGTTCGGCCCCAACGCCGGGTACGCGATCAACCCGGCACGCGATTTCGGGCCGCGCCTGTGGACCTTCTTCACCGGCTGGGGTGAGATGGCGCTGCCGGGCACCCACGAGTGGTTCAGCTTCTACTTCTGGATCCCGATCGTCGGTCCGCTCATCGGCGCGGTGATCGGTGCCGTGGTGTACGACCTGTTCATCGGCCAGGTCGTGGCAGCGCGGACCCAACCGCCGGAACCGGGCCGAGCCGGCGACGAGACGGCCTGAGCGCCTGGGGGCCGTCGTGTGGGGGTGGGGGAAGTTTTCATGAAAACTTCCCCCACCCCCACACACTCGTCCCTAACCGGGGAGAGGTTCGTACTGGTGCTCGGGGCGACCGCTGGCGCCGTAGCGCAACGTCATCGTGGCCTTGCCGTCCTGGGTGAGGGCTGCCAGGTAGCGCTGAGCCGTCGCGCGGGAAATCCCGAGCTCGTCGGCGATTTCAGCGGCGGAGCGGGCGCGACCGTCGTTGCGCAGGGCGTCGAGGACGAGCTGCGTGGTCTGCGTCGAGCGCCCCTTCGGCGCTGCGGGGCGGTCACCTTCGCGCAGCAGCCGCATGGCGCGGTCGATGTCCTCCTGGTCGACGGCACCTCCGGTCACGGGCAGTCGCGCGTGGTAGCGGGCGAAGGCGTTGAGCCGTTCCGCGAGCTGCTCGGCCGTGAACGGCTTGACCAGGTAGTTCAGCGCGCCCGCTGCGAACGCGGCGCGCACTGTCGCGGGGTCCGTGGCGGCGGTGAGCATGATGGCGTCGGTTTCGAGCTCGGCGAGCAGCGCGATCCCGTCGTGGTCGGGCAGGTAGTTGTCGAGCAGCACAAGGTCCGGGTTCCGCTCGGCGATGAGCTCGCGCGCCTGCTGCGCGGTGTGCGCCGTGCCCAGCACCCGGAAACCGCTGACGCGATCGGTGAACTCGGCGTGCACTTGCGCCACGCGGAAATCGTCGTCCACCACGACCACACCGATCACGACTTCGCCTCCTCGTTCGCCTGGGTTCCTTCTTCGATGGCGTTCGGCATCGTCGCCACGAACAGCGTGCCCGGTTCGTCGCCGGTCCCGGCGATCCGCACGTCCCCACCGAGGCTGCGCGCCGCCTGCCTGCACAGCGCGAGCCCGAGGCCGTTGCCGTGGGAGTCCTTGGAGGACACGCCTTCGACGAAGATGTCCTCGCGCAACCCTTCCGGAACACCGTCACCGCTGTCCACGACCGACACGTGCAGCGTGGTGCCGTCGGACAGCAGGTCGACCTCGACCCGCGGCGGGCGGGCGGTCCCGGCTCGCGCCGCGTCGATGGCGTTGTCGACGAGGTTGCCCACCACCGTCATCACCTCCACCGGAGCGCTCAGCGCCGCGGGCACCCAGCTCGTCTCCGCCAGTTCCAGATCGACGCCCCGCTCGGTGGCCACCGACTTCTTCGCCGACAGGAACGCCACCAGGTAGGGGTCCCGCACGGCTTCGGCGGCCGGCCCCAGCCCGCTGACCTCGCCGTGGGTCAACGCCTGCACGAACTCAACGGCTTCGCCGTGCCGACCGGTCTGCAGCAGACCGGACAGGGTGTGCAGGCGGTTGGTGAACTCGTGCCGTTGCGCGCGCAGGGTGTTGGTCATGCTCCGCACCTTGTCGAGCTCGCGGTTGAGCGCCTCGAGGTCGGTGCGGTCGCGCAAGGTGAGCACGCTGCCGAGCTGGAGGGTTCCGCGCGTGACCGGCCTGTGGTTGGCGACCAGCACCCGGTCCCCGGCCAGCGCGACCAGGTTGTCGGCCTCGCGTCGGTGCAGCAGCAGGTCCCGCAGCCGTGAGGGGATCTCCAGGTCGCTCGCCGGGGTACCGACCTCGATCGCGGTGCCGAGCAGCGTCTCGGCCTCGCGGTTGCGGACGGAGACGTCGCCGGAGGCGTCGACGGCGAGCACGCCCTCCCCGATCCCGTAGAGCACGGCTTCGCGCTGACGCACCAGTTCCGCGAGCTCTTCCGGTTCGAGCCCGAGCGTGCGCCTCTTGAGCAGCCGGGTGAGCCACGCGGCGCCCGCGATGCCGACCAGCAGGGCGCCACCGGTGAACGCCGCGGTCGTGCCGAGCAGCCGCAGCAGCGAGGTGTTGATGTCCTCGGCGTCGAAACCGACGCTGACCTGGCCGATCACCACTCCGTCGGGGGCGCGCAGCGGAACCTTGCCCCGGGCGGAGAACCCAAGGGTGCCGCGCTGCACGTTCACGACCTCCTGGCCCGCGAGGACCTGGCGCGGGTCGGTGCTGACGGGCTCGCCGATCTCGTCCGGGTTGGGGTGCGACATCCGGATGCCGCGCTTGTCGGTGACGACGACGAACAGCGCCCCGGAAGCGGCACGCGCCCGGGCGGCTTGTTCGCGGACCCCGGGCTGGTCGCCGCGCGCGACCGAGTCGGCGAGGTCGGTGTCGGTGGCCAGCACTTGGGCGGCGGTGAGGGCGCGCTGACCGTACTGGTCGACCAGGTGACGGTCCAGCAGCGACGCGACCAGGAAGAACCCGATCGTGGTGACCAGGGTGACCAACGCGATCTGCAGGAGCAGGGCCTGTCGCGCGAACCGCATCGGGCGGTGGGGCATCCCCCGACCCTACGTCGTGAGCAGAACGCGCAGAACGTGCTGAACGCGGCATACGCGGGCAACATCGACAAATCTCGTCAGCGCGACGTAGCTCACCTACGGTTCCCCGGAACGCAACGGAGCTGCAAGTAGGACCACCGGAGGTCCGCGGGAGGAGGACGCGTTGATCGCGCTACTCGGCTTGAGCATGGTGACGGTTTTCCTCTACCTGGTGATGAGCAAACGCCTCTCCCCGATGGTGTCGCTCATCGCGGTTCCCGCGACGTTCGCCCTGATCGGAGGCTTCGCGCCCGACCTCGGCGACATGATCACCGACGGCATCAAGTCGGTCGCACCGACCGCGGCCATGCTGCTGTTCGCCATCCTCTACTTCGGGATCATGATCGACGCCGGGCTGTTCGACCCGATCGCGCGCGGCGTGGTCCGCCTCACGCACAACGACCCGTTGCGGCTGATCATGGGAACCGTCGCGCTGGTCGCACTGGTGTCCCTGGACGGCGATGGCACGACCACCTTCATGATCACGGTGTCGGCGCTGCTGCCGATCTACCGCAGGCTGGGCGTGAGCCCGGTGGTGATGACCGGCCTCGCGTGCCTGACCAACGCGATCCTCAACGTCGTGCCCTGGGGCGGGCCGGCCGCCCGCGCGGCCAGCGCGCTGCGGCTGGACCCGCAGGAGCTGTTCGTCCCGATGATCCCGGCCCTGGCCGCAGGTCTGGTCACGGTGTTCGTGCTCGCCTACGTCCTGGGGCAGCGCGAGCGCGCCCGACTGCGCGCCGCCGCTCCGGCCCTGGCCGGCGCGGGCTCGGGCGTGTCGTACTCGGGCGGTTCCGGCTCGGGTGGTTCCGACTCGGCTGGTTCCGGGTCGGGCGACTTCGACGTGCTCGCTCCCGACCGCGAGTCGCTGCGCCCGAAGCTGTACTGGTTCAACGCCGGTCTGACCGTCGCGCTGCTGACCGCGCTGATCGTCGGTGTGCTGCCGATCTCGGTGCTGTTCATGATCGGCTGCGCGCTGGCGCTGATCGTCAACTACCCGAAGCTGGAGCAGCAGCGCGACCGCATCGCCTCGCACGCCGACAGCGTGGTGGCCGTGGTCGCGATGGTGTTCGCCGCAGCGGTGTTCACCGGGGTGCTCTCCGGCACCGGGATGATCGAGCAGATGGCGCAGTACCTGCTCACCGCGATGCCCGACGCGCTGTTCCCGTTCTTCAGCGTCATCGTCGCGGTGCTGAGCGTGCCGTTCACCTTCTTCATGAGCAACGACGCCTTCTACTTCGGCGTCATGCCGATCCTCGCCGAAGCCGGCGCCCAGCACGGGATCAGCGCGATGGAGATCGCCCGCGCCTCCCTGCTCGGCCAGCCCATCCACATGCTCAGCCCGCTGGTGCCCGCCATGTACGTCCTGATCGGCCTGGCCAAGGTCGACCTCGGCGACCACCACCGGTTCGCGATCAAGTGGGCCCTGCTGGTCTGCACCGTGGTCATCACCACAGGCCTCGCTCTCGGCCTCATCACCCTCCACTGACCCGACCTCCGACCCCGGAACGTCTGGTCGGTGGGGTGGGGAAGTTTTCATGAAAACTTCCCCACCCCACCGACCGACCTCCCCGGACATCACAACCGGAACCGGGACCGGCCCCTTCCTACGGATCGCGACGACGTCGACTTTCTCGTTCTTCGTCGTTGAAGTTCACGCCGTGTGAAAGGCGGGTTGTCGGCGGTGGAAGGTTCCCCGGCTCCTACAGCAGACCTGCGAGGCGAGCTTCGTGGACTGCTGCTGTGCGGTTGCGGACGGCGAGCTTGCGGGTGGCGTTGCGCAGGTAGGTCTTGACCGTTTGCGGGCTGAGACCCATCCGGGCGGCGATCTCCACGTTGGACGCTCCGATCTCGACCAGGCGCAGGGCCTCGATCTCGCGCGGGGCCAGGGAGCGCTCGCTGCTCACCGCCGGGGCCCTGCTGCCACCCAGGCTGTCGTGGATCCGGGTGAGGCGGGCGCGCAACGCCGCGTCGCCGGTCTCCTCGATGAGCGCGGCGAGCTCGTTCAGCGGGTCGGGTTCGCGGAGCGCGGGGTCCGGCCGCAACCGGCTCTCGACGTCGCGGGACAGCTGCGCGGCCACGACCTCCGCCGTGCGCAGCGCGCGGTCGCCCAGCGGCCGGTGATCCCGGACCGCCCCGTAGATCACGCCCCGCACCGCACCGCCGACCTTGATGGGCAGAGCGTACACCGAGGTGAGGCGTTCCTGGCGCACCACGATGGCGTCGTACTCGTGGGTGATGTCGGTCGTGCGGGCGTAGTCGTTGACGCGGTGCGCGACGCGGTCGCGCAGGACCCTGCCGCCGAGCCCGGTGCCCCGGCCCACCTCCAGCCCGCGCAACCCCGACCCGAAGGTGCCCTTCAGCCGGCCGATCACCAGCTGGTCCGGTGTCGCCGACGTGCCGCCGCCGAACACGACCGGAATTCCGCTCGATCGCGCCAGCCAGCTCAACCGTTCCGGCAGGAGCCGGTCGATCCAGCCGGCCACCTGGACATCGTCGTCCATGCTCGCTCCTCCCCGCTTCTCGTGGGTGAATACCCCACAACGGCCGATCACCGCTACCCCCACGGGTGGGTGTCCGCTCGCCCAGCGAGCGGTGCACTCTCGTCCCCGGACAGCGTCGTCACATCGAAGGGGAAACCGCAATGGACGTCACCGGGGCATACCGGGAAAGCCGCGACCAGCTCCTGGCGCTCCGCGGAGAGCACGCACGCGCGGTCACCGACTTCCGCTGGCCGGATCTCGGCGAGCGGTTCAACTGGGCGATCGACTGGTTCGACGCGATCGCCCGCGGCAACGAACGCCCGGCGCTGGTCATCGTCGAGGAGGACGGTTCCGAGCTGCGGCGGTCCTTCGCCGACATGGCCGCCGCCTCCGATCGCCTGGCGGGCTGGCTGTCCGCCAGGGGCGTGCGCGGCGGCGACTCCGTCGTGCTCATGCTCGACAACCAGGTCGAGCTGTGGGAATCGATGCTGGCGATCATGAAGCTGGGCGCGGTGATCGTGCCGACCACGACCGCGGTGGGACCGGCCGAGCTGATCGACCGGATCTTCCGCAGCGGTGCCCGGCACGTCATCGCCAACGCCGCCGACACGAGCAAGTTCACCGACGTGCCCGGCGACTACGGCCGCATCAGCGTCGGTGCCGCCGACGGGTGGGCGGACCTGCGCGAGGCCGCTTCCTCCCCCTCCCGTCCGGTGACCCATCCGGGCACCCGGCCGGGAGATCCGCTGCTGCACTACTTCACCTCCGGCACGACCTCGCGCCCGAAGCTCGTCGAGCACACCCAGGTCTCCTACCCCGTCGGGCACCTGACCACGATGTTCTTCCTGGGCCTGCGACCGGGCGACGTGCACCTCAACATCTCCTCGCCCGGCTGGGCCAAGCACGCGTGGTCGTGCTTCTTCGCCCCCTGGATCGCCGAGGCGACCATCCTGGTGTGCAACTACCGGCGGTTCGACCCCGCCATGCTGCTCGACCGGCTGCGGCAGTGGGAGGTTTCGACGTTCTGCGCCCCGCCCACGGTGTGGCGGATGCTCATCAACTCCGACCTCGGCGAGCGGCCCGGCGCGCTGCGGGAGGTCATCGGCGCGGGCGAACCGCTCAACCCGGAGGTCATCGAGCAGGTCGAGCGCGCGTGGGACCTGAAGCTGCGGGACGGGTTCGGGCAGACCGAGACGACGGCGCAGGTCGCCAACACGCCCGGCTCCGAGCTCCGCCCGGGATCGATGGGCCGCGCCCTGCCCGGCGTTCCGGTCGTGCTGGTCGACCCGGCGACGGGCCGGCCGGTGGACGGTCCCGGCGAAGGCGAGATCTGCCTGGACCTCGCCCAGGAACCGTTGCCGCTGATGACCGGATACCGCAACGACGCCGAGCGCAACGACGCGGCGATGGACGGCGGTTTCTACCACACCGGCGACGTCGCGACGATCGACGAGGACGGCTACATCACCTACGTCGGGCGCACCGACGACGTGTTCAAGGCCAGCGACTACAAGATCAGCCCGTTCGAGCTGGAATCGGTGCTGATCGAGCACCCGGCGGTGGCCGAGGCGGCCGTGGTCCCCTCGCCCGACCCGGTGCGGCTCGCGGTGCCCAAGGCCTACGTCGCGCTGGCTCCCGGTCACGCACCCGACAAGGCGACGGCCTTCGAGATCCTGCGCTACGCGCGCGAGCACCTCGCGCCCTACCAACGGGTTCGCCGCCTGGAGTTCTTCGACCTCCCGAAGACGATCTCGGGCAAGATCCGCCGCGTCGAACTGCGCGCCCGCGAAGAGGACTCCGCGGGCCAGAACGTGGAGTGGCGCGACGACCAGTTCCCCGAGCTGCGCTCCTGAGCCTGACGACCGCGGGGCGCGGAGGTCGTTCCCGATCGCTCCGCGCCCCGCGGGGTCAGGCCCCCAGCACCGGGCGCCCGAGCGGCAGCCCGCGGCCGCCGGTCGCCTCCGACATCACGTGCAGGAACAGGTATCCGCCGAGCGCCGCGAAGCTGAACACGACGTACCCGCCGATCGCCTTCAGCTGCGCCGAATCCTGCACGGTGGCGATCAGGACCAGCCCGAGCGCGACCGCGATCAGCGCGAACAGCGCGGTGTAGGCGGCGGGCAGGCGCAGCGTCGCCGCGGTGAGCAGTGCGACGGCGATGAACCACGACGTCAGGAACACGGCTTGGGTGGCGGTCGCGCTCTCCGCGGGAACCCCGAACCAGTCGTGGGTCAACCCGAGGACGAGGAACCCGTAGCTGAGCCAGAACCCGGAGAAGACACCGAAGATGGATGCCACCGCGCTCTGACCTGCTCCGGCGGCCCACAACGCCGCGACGAGCTGGCCGATCCCGGTGGCGGCCAGGATGATCGCCACCGGAGCTCCCACGGCTTCGGCGGGCACGAACCCGGTCAACGTCATCCCGAGGGCGATCGAACCCACGACGAAGGTGGGCACTCCGATGAGCGAGGGGTCACCGGACAGAGGTCCGGAACGGGGTTCGGAGTTCTGATTCGCGAGTCTGTCGTGGTCCGTTGTCGCTGCGTCCGATGCGGTCACGATCCGCTCCTCTGCGGTGTTCGGTGCGCGATGCCACGGCGCCGCCCGGAGCCGGAACTGCTCGGCCCGTGTCGAACCGACGGCGTCGGAATTCAACGGGAGTTCCAGCGGAGAGGACTCCGAGGATCTCCGTTCAGCAGGTGAGCGTGAAACATGCCATGCCCCGGGAAATGCGGGCAATGAGTTGAGAACGGGTGGATCTCATCTCGGCACGAAGGGATTCGCGCAGCACTCGAACGGCTTTCGCGCGCAGCGACCGGTTCCCGCGCGCGGCCGTGGAGGTCGTGCTCCTCCTCGACCGCACGCGGCGCCCGGGGTCAGACCAGGTCGGGGACGCGTTCCGCGGCCGGCGGCGGTCCGGGCGGGGTGCCGTCGCCGAACGGACGTCCGCCGAGCTCCTCGCGGCCGTGAGGTTCCAGCAGACCGGTCAGGTCGGGACCCGCCGGGATGATGCCGGTGGGATTCACGTTGCGGTGCACCACGTAGTAGTGCTCCTTGATCTGCGGGAAGTCGATCGTGTCGCCGAAACCCGGGGTCTGGAACAGGTCTCGCGTGTAGTCGCGCAGCACCGGCATCTCGGAGACCTTGTGCCGGTTGCACTTGAAGTGCCCGTGGTAGACGGCGTCGAAGCGCACCAGCGTCGGGAACAGGTGCACGTCGGCCTCGGTGATGGTGTCACCGACCAGGAAACGCTGTCCGGCCAGCCGCTCGCTCAGCAGGTCCATCGCCTCGAACAGCTCGGTGAAGGCCTTGTCGTGGGCCTCCTGGGTCTGCGCGAACCCGGTCTTGTAGACGCCGTTGTTCACCTTGAACACCAGGTCGTTGACCTGGTCGATCTCGGCTCGCCGATCCTCCGGGTACAGCTCCGGCGCCCCGGGCCGGTGGTGCTCGCGCCATTCGCTGGAGAGGTCGAGGGTGATCTGCGGGAAGTCGTTGGTGACCGCCTGCCCGCTCGGGATGTCGACGATGGTGGGCACGGTGATGCCCTTGTCGTAGTCCGGGAAGCGCGCCAGGAACGCCTCCCGCAGCCGCTCGATGCCCAGCACCGGGTCCCGCCCGCCCGGGTCGAGGTCGAACTGCCAGCTCCGCTCGTCGTGGGTGGGCCCGGCGATGGCCATCGACAGCACCGGTTCGAGGCCCAGCAGCCGCCGCACGATGACCGCGCGGTTCGCCCAGGGGCACGCCCTGGCCACCACCAAGCGGTACCGGCCGGGTTCGACCGGGTACCCGTCGCGCCCGTCCGCGGTGATCCGCGTGGCGATGTAGTTCATGTCCCGCTTGAATTCACCAGCCATGCCCTGATCGTCCACCGGCATCCCCGTCTCGCCAAACGCACGCGCGTACCGGCGCGGCGGGAGGCGTGGGTGGAGGTGCGGGTGGAGGTGCGGGTGTGGGGTGAATTGGGTGGGTGGGGGAAGTTTTCATGAAAACTTCCCCCACCCACACCCCACTTCAGCGGGCGGAGACCGCCTCGGTTTCAGCGGGCGCCGGGGCGCGGGAGGTGTCGGCCAGGCTCCACGCGGCCACCGCGGACACCGCCGCCACCCCGATCAGGTAGTACGCCGGTGACATCGGGTTCCCGGTGAACTCCACCAGCGTGGAGAGGATCAGCGGGGTGGACCCGCCGAAGATGGACACCGCCGCGCTGTAGGCCAGTGACAGCCCGCTGTAGCGCACCTTCGTCGGGAAGGCCTCGGCGATCGCGGTGGAGATCGCCGCCAGGCTCGGCGCCATCAGCAGTCCGAGCAGCACGTAGGCGAGCGTGATCATCCCGAACGAGCCGGACAGGATCAGCTGGTAGATCGGCACGGCGAGCACCATCAGGGCCACCGGAGTGGCGACCAGGAACGGCTTGCGCCTGCCGATCCGGTCGGCCAGCACCGCCCACGCCGGACAGGTCACCAGCAGCGCGGCGATGCCCACCAGCATCGCGCTGAACATGTCCACCTGCGGGATGTGCAGCGTCTTGACCAGGAACGCAGGCAAGAACGCCTGGATCATGTAGGTGCATGTGGTGCCCGACATGATCAGGCCGATGACCTTGAGCACGCTCCGCCAGTGCTCCCGCAGCGTGATCATCAGCGGCGCGCCACCGCTGCTCCCGCCGGATTCGGCCTGGAACTCGGGCGTCTCGTCCAACCGCAACCGGAGGTAGAGCCCGATCGCACCGAGCGGGAGGGTGACCAGGAACGGGAGTCGCCAGCCCCATTCGGTGAGCGCCTCCGGCGAGAGGGCCAGCGACAGCAGCGCGCCGATCACCGTGGCCACCAGCGTGGCGGCGAACTGGGTGAACATCTGCCAGCTGCCGTAGAAGGTGCGCCGGTTGTGCGGCGCGTACTCCACCATGAACGCCGTGGCACCGCCGAACTCGCCGCCGGCCGAGAAGCCCTGCACCACGCGCGCGATCACGAGCAGGATCGGCGCGGCCACGCCGATCCCGTCGTAGTCCGGGAGCAAGCCCATGACGAACGTGGCCGCCGACATCCCGATGATGGAGATCGACAGCGTGGTGCGCCGTCCCATCCGGTCGCCGTAGTGGCCGAAGATCAGCGCGCCCAGCGGGCGCAGCACGAAGGACACGCCGAAGGCGGCGAAGGTGGCGATCAGGCTGTGGCTGCCCGGGAAGAAGTTCGCCGCGATCGCGGCGGCGAAGAACCCGTAGAGCCCGAACTCGAACCACTCGATGAAGTTGCCGATGGACGCCGCGAGCACCGCCTTGCGGCGCACCGGCATGGGGACGGAAGTGCTCATGATCAGTTCTCCACGTGGGTGCGGGCCAGGGCGAGTTCGGCGTAGAGGGTGGCACCGTCGGCGAGCACCGCATCGTCGAACATCGCGGTCGGAGAGTGGTTGTAGTCCGCGGTTTCCGGGTCGATCCCGTCGGGGACCGCGCCGAGGCCGATGAACCCGCCGGGCACCTCGTCGAGCACCCGCGAGAAGTCCTCGGAACCCGCCAGCGGGTTGGGCATGGTCAGGTGCCGCCCGTCGCCGAAGACCTCCTGGACGGTGCGGTCGACGAACGCGGTCTCCACGGCGTCCGTGCGGGTGACCGGGTAGCCCTCCCTGTACTCGACCTCCACGTCGACCCGGTGCGCGGCCGCGACCGCGCGCACCACGGCCACCGAGCGCTCCCGCACCAGCTCCCGCGTCTGCGGCGAGAAGGTGCGCACGGTGGCGCCGAAGGTCGCGTTCTCCGGGATGACGTTGACCGCGCTGCCCGCGTGCAGCGAACCGACCGAGAGCACGACGGGGTCGAAGATGTCGAATTGCCGGGTCACCATCGTCTGCAGCGAGGTGATCATCTCGCTGATGGCGGCGACCGGGTCCTGGGTTCGGTGCGGAGCAGACCCGTGCCCGCCCGACCCGCGCACCTGGACGTGCAGCTCGTCGGACGCCGAGAGCATCGTGCCGGGCCGCGTGACGAAGATCCCTTGCGGCGCGGTCGAGGAGAACACGTGCATCCCGTAGGCCGCGTCGACCCGGCGACCTGCCGCGTCGAGCACCCCCTCGTCGATCATGTGCCGCGCGCCGTCGTAGCCCTCCTCACCCGGCTGGAACATGAGCACCACGTCACCGCCCAGCCGGTCGCGGTGCGCGGACAGCAGCCGCGCGGCGCCGATGAGCATCGTGGTGTGCAGGTCGTGACCGCATGCGTGCATGGTGTCGCCGGTCTGCGAAGCGAAGTCGAGGCCGGTGCGCTCCCGGACCGGAAGACCGTCCATGTCGGCCCGCAGCAGCACCGACGGCCCGTCGCCACCGCGCAGCACCGCGGTCACCGAGCTCACGTCCCGGCCGGTGGTGACCTCCATCGGCAGACCGTCCAGGGCCGCGAGGACCCTCTCCTGGGTGCGGGGCAGGCGCAGCCCCACCTCGGGTTCTCGGTGGAACTCGTGACGGAGCGCGATCAGCTCATCACGCATCGACCGCGCGTCCTCGTTGACAGACAACGGCTACCTCCATTGGTGACCTGGTTCATAACGACACCGAGGCGCGTCAGTGTGCGATGTCGGCCGGGCCGGGCAAGAGAATTCGCGGGATTCGTGCATCGGCCCGCGCTTCAGGAGGTGATTCGTGCATTCGCTCCCCCCGGAACTGTCCGAAGAGGATCTGGCTCTGATCCACGCGCTGCAGATCGCGCCACGGGTCAGCTGGGCCGAAGCGGCGCGGGTGCTGGGCTCGACCCCGGCCGCGCTGGCGGCGCGATGGCAGCGGCTGCGGACGGCGGGGCTGGCGTGGCTGACGGTCCACGCCGGCCTGCGGACCCACGACGGTCTCGCCTTCATCGACCTGCGGGTGGACCCGGCGCGGCGCGCGGAGGCCATCGACAGGATCGTCCGGGATCACCGCGTCGCATCGGTCGAGGAGACCGCGCACGGTCGTGACCTGGCACTGACCGTGATCGTTCCGGACCACGACTCGCTGGCCACGTTCGCCCTCGACGAGCTGCCGACGGTCGCGGGGGTGCGGGCGGTGAACACCCACGTGGCCACCAGGGTCCACCGCCACGGCGCGGACTGGCGCCTCGATTCCCTCGACCCCGACCAGCAGGCCGCGCTGCGGGAGGCCGCTCGGCACGCCAAGAGCCCGTCCACCGGGCGCATCCCGGACTCCTACTGGCCGGTGGTGAAGAGCCTGGTCCAGGACGGCAGGCAGAACGCCGCCGAGATCGCCCGCTCGCTCGGGCGGGACCCGGCGACCGTGCGCAGGCAGGTCGCCCGCCTGCTGGACACCGACGCGCTGGCCTTCCGCTGCGAGGTGGCCGGTCTGCGGACCCGCTGGCCGATCGTGTGCAAGTGGTTCGCGCAGGTCCCGATGACGGAGCTGGACCACGCGGTCCGGTCGCTGTCGACGCTGCCGGAGCTGCGGCTGCTGGTG
This sequence comes from Saccharopolyspora tripterygii, assembly GCF_054778355.1. Lineage (NCBI taxonomy): Bacteria > Bacillati > Actinomycetota > Actinomycetes > Pseudonocardiales > Pseudonocardiaceae > Saccharopolyspora > Saccharopolyspora tripterygii. The sequence continues at coordinate 118,526 of NZ_BAAGZP010000011.1, forward strand.
TCCACGGCCGGCCAGTCCAACCTGACGTTCCTGGTGTGGGCGCGCAGCACCGGTGATCTCATCCGCATCGAGAGGCTGGTGAACGAGAAGCTGCCGTCGCTGCGGCTGCTGGAGTCGGTCCTGACTCTGCGGACCCGCAAGCGCATGGGCTGGTTGCTCGACGAGCACGGCCGGGCCACCGGCGAGCTGACCCTCCCCCACTCCCTGCTACCGCGCTGACCTCGCGCTGGGCGTTCACCGACCACTGTGCGTATCTGGGAATGGCGGGTATCCGCCACTGTCCGTATCGGCGCAGGACTCCTGCTTAGCCTCCGGCGTGTTGATCGTTTCGACGAACGACGCCGACAGGAGGAGTCGACATGTCCAAGTTCTCGATCTCCACCGCGATCGCCGGTGCGGCGACCGCGATTCTGCTGGTGGCCGGTGCGCCGCTGGCCGGTGCGGTCCCCAGCGACGCCGCCGAGCCGCGCGTGATCACCTACGACGCCAGTCAGGCCGAGGAGTTCCAGGCCGCCATCGACGAGGCGGCCGAGACCTGGAACGGCCAGGTCGCCAACGTCAAGTTCGAGAAGTCGACCGGTGGGGAGGCCGACTTGACCGTCTTCGCCGACGACGGCTGGCCGCGCGCCCAGACCGAATCGCTCGGCGTCGGAACGGTGTGGATGGGGCGGGAGGCGGTCAACGAGGGCCACCACATCCCGCGCATCGCCACCCACGAGATCGGCCACATCCTCGGCCTGCCCGACGACCGGACCGGCGTCTGCGAGGACCTGATGTCCGGCGCCAGCGCGGGAACCGAGTGCCAGAACAACCTGCCCAACCCGACGGAGAAGGCCCAGGTCGACGAAAACTTCGCGCAGGGATTGGTGATCGAGCCCCAGCTGTTCACCGAGGCACCGGTCGCGGCGACTCGATGAGGCCACCGGCCGGGCTCAGGCCGGCAGCGGCGGCAGCTCGGTCTGGTCCAGCCACGCGGTGAACAACCCGTCCAGGTCGCGGTGCGCGTGCTCGGCCGCCAGGGCTGTGAAGTCCGCGGTCGTCACCGTGCCGTGCCGGTGCTCGGTCGCCCAGCGCCGCAGCAGCTCGAAGAACGGCTCGTCGCCGAGTTCGTGCCGCAGCGCGTGCAGGGTGAGGGCCCCGCGCTTGTAGACCTGGGGGTCGAACATCCGGGCCACGCCCGGGTCGCCGATGCGGAGGTCCGCGGCGATCCGGGCGTGCCAGTCCGCGGCGTGCGACTGAGCGCTCGGCCCGCCCGAGCGCTCAGACCACAGCCACTCGGCGTAGGTCGCGAAGCCCTCGTTGAGCCAGATGTGCCGCCAGTCGGCGATCGTGACGCTGTTGCCGCACCACTGGTGCGCGAGCTCGTGCACCACGAGCCGTTCGTGGGTGCGCTGCCCGTCGAGGTGGTTCGCGCCGAAGATCGACATGCCCTGCGCCTCGACCGGGTCCTCCAGCTCGTCGTCGGTGATCACCACGACGTACTCGTCGAACGGGTACGGGCCGAACAGCTGCCGCAGGCAGTCCATGATCTCGCCGTGCCTGCCGAAGTCGAACGCGTAGAGCTCCTTGAGCCGAGCCGGGATCGCCGCTCGCTGCGGCACTTCCCCGACCGCCAGCTCCACGTCGGTGTAAGGCCCGACCTGGACGCTCATCAGGTAGGTCGAGGTCGGCTCGGGCCGTTCGAAGACGTGCGTGGTGGTGCTGCCGCGTTGCTTGCGGGACAGCAGGTTTCCGGTCACCTGCACCGAGAACGGTGATGCCGCGGTGAACGAGACGCGGTAGGAGGCCTTGTCCGAGGGGTGGTCGTTGCAGGGGAACCACGACGGCGCCCCGATCGGCTGCGCGGCGACCATGGAGCCTTCGGTGAGCTCTTCCCACCCGATCTCGCCCCACAGGCCGCGAACCGGCCGAGGCGTGCCCGAATACCGGACTTCCACGCGGAATTCGGTCGCCTCCGCGATGGGTCGCTGCGGGCGGATCCGCAGCTTCCCGCCGCTGTGGGTGTGCTTGGCGGGCTTGCCGTCCACGAGCACCCGCCGGACTCGCAGGTCGGCGAGGTCGAGGCTGAAGCGCGAGAGTCCCTGCGTGCTGACGGCGGTGAGTCGAGCGTCGCCGCCGAGTCGGTTCGGGCCCACCTGGTAATCGAGGTCGAGGTCGTAGTGCTCGACGCGGTAGCCGCCGTTGCCGTGCTCGGGCAGGTAGGGGTCGGCGGACCGGTCCTCGCCCGGCGCAGCGCTCACCGCTCGGATCCCTTCTGCCAGGTGGTGATCGGGTTGCCGAGCCAGCGCGTGCGCGCGGGGACCTCATCCCCTCGGGTCACCAGCGAGCCGGGTCCGATGGTGGTGTCCGCGCCGATGCTCGCGCCGGGCAGCACGATCCCGTGCGGTCCCAGCGTAGCCCCGGCATCGAGCCGGACCTCGTCCAACCGCATGACGCGATCGTGGAACAGGTGGGTCTGCACCACGCAGCCTCGGTTGACCGTCGCGCCGGCACCCAGCCGCACGAGGTCGGCTTCGGGCAGCCAGTAGGTCTCCAACCACACGCCGCGCCCGATCGTCGCGCCCATGCTGCGCTGCCACAGCGTCAGCAGCGGAGTGCCCGAGGCGGCCCGCAGCAGCCACGGCACCGCCAGGACCTCCACGAACATGTCCGCCAACTCGGTCCGCCACACGAACGAGCACCACAGCGGCCGCTCCCCCGCGCGGTAGCGGCCCATGAGCGCCCACTTCACCGCGATGGCCGCGACGCCGGCGAGCAGGCCCGCCGCCAGCATCACCGGCCCGGCCAGCAGCGCCGCGCCCAGCAGCCCGAGGCGCGCGTGCAGGTGCGCCAGCGCGGCGAGGGCCAGCAGCGCCAGAGCCGCGCTGAGGACCACCGGAACGATCCGGAACAGCTCGACGCAGGCGCGGGCGAGCTTGAGTCGCAGCGGCGGCGCGAACGTCCGGCTGCGGTCGGCCGAGTCGACGGACCGGCGCAACGGCATCGGCGGCATCCCGAGCCACGACGACCCCTTCTTCGCCTTCCGCGGGGTCGACGAGAGCACGCCGACCAGTCCCCGCTTGGGCACCCGGCGGCCCGCCGCGGTCATCCCGGAGTTGCCGAGGAACGCCTGCTTGCCGATCCGCGCCGGGGCCACGTGCAACCAGCCGCCGCCGAGGTCGTAGGTGGCGACCATGGTGTCGTCGGCGAGGAAGGCGCCGTCGGCGACGTAGGTCATCTTCGGCAGCGCGAGGACCGTCGATGCCTCGACGTCACGGCCGACCTTCGCGCCGAGCAGCCGCAGCCACGTGGGCGTCAGCAGGCTCGCGTACAGCGGGAACAGGCCCACCCGCGCCATGTCCATCAGCCGTTCGGTCGTCCACACCTGCCACGCCACGCGGCCGTGGACCGGGTGGAAGCCCTCGTGCACCCCGATGCTCAGCGCGCGCACGCAGACCAGCACCAGCAGCGCGTAGGCCGCGAAGTAGGCCGCGCTCGCCAGCGGCACCACCGGCAGGGTTCGCAGGGCCGCCGAGGTCAGGTCCGGCGAGCCGGTGATCGCGCGACCGATCATGAGCACACCGGGTGCCGCCGCCAGCGCCGGGAGCAGCCCGAGCAGCATCGAGGCCACGCCGTAGAGCGCGATCCAGGCGCGCGAGCGCGGCGGACGGCTCGACGGCCACGCCAGCGCGGATTTCCCGACCCTGCTCGCGGGGGAACCCGACCAGCGCTGCCCTGCGGGGACCGAGCCGTGCACGGTGGATCCGGCCGCGATCTCGGCGCGCTTGCCGATCCGCGCCCCGGGCAGCAGCGTGCTGCGCGCGCCGACTCGGGAACCGGCGCCGATCCGGATCTTGCCGATGTGCACCCGGTCCCCGTCGACCCAGTGGCCGGAGAGGTCGACCTCGGGTTCGACCGCGGCTCCCCTGCCGATCTTGAGCATGCCGGTGATCGGTGGCGGCGAGTGCAGGTCGACGTCATCGGCGATGGTGGCGCCCAGCGCCCGCGCGTAGTAGGCGGTCCACGACGCGCCGGAAACACCTGTGGCACCGGAGAACTCGGCGAGCTGCTGGGCCGCCCACAGTCGCAAGTGGACGTTGCCGCCGCGCGGGTAGCTGCCGGGCCGGACGCCGTCGAGCAGCAGCCGGGCTCCCACCGCCGAGATCGTGATGCGCCCGGCCGGTGTGAACAGCACCAGCCAGGACGCGGCGATCAGCCACCACGGCGCGGTTGGCAGGAAGTGCACCGGACCCGCCCACGCCAGGACGTCGCCGATCGCCGCGAGCGCGGTCAGCCACCGCAGTCCCACCAGCGAGAGCATCGGGATCGTGATGAGCAGCTGCAGCAGTCCGGTCCGGCGCGGTGTCGGCGTCACCTCGCGCTGCGGGTTCCCGGTGTCGACGTCGAGCGCGTCGAGGTGCGCGGCGAGGCCGCCGAGCGTGGGCTGCCGGTAGATGTCGGCCACCGACACCTGGGGGTGGCGCAGGCGGATGCGGGCGATCAGCTGCGCGGCGGTGAGGCTGCCGCCTCCGCTGGCGAAGAAGTCCGCCGCCGGGTCCGCGACCTCGACGCCGAGGATCTCCGCCCATCCCTCCGCGAGCCACGACTCGGTGGCGGTCAGCTCGGAGGACTCACCGGAGGTGGCGGTGGGCAGCGGCCAGGGCAGCGCTGCGCGGTCGACCTTGCCGGAGGTCCGGGTCGGCAGGTCCTCGACCGTCGCCAGCAGCGGGACCAGCGCCGCGGGCAGCCGCTCCTGGAGCTGCCGCACCGAGGCGTCGTGGTCGAACTCCTCGGTGCTCGGGACGACGTAGCCCACCAGGACCTGGTTGCCGGCCGCCGTGGTCTGCACGGCGGCAGCCGCTCCGGCGACGCCGGGCAGGGCCGCGAGCACCGCGTCGACCTCCCCGAGCTCGATGCGCCGTCCGCCGAGCTTGACCTGCTCGTCGGCGCGACCGACGAACACCAGGCCCTCGGGTTCGGCGCGCACCAGGTCGCCGCTGCGGTAGGCGCGTGACCAGCCCAGGGACGGAAGCGGCGCGAACTTCTCGGCGTCCTTCGCGGGATCCAGGTAGCGGGCGAGACCGGCGCCGCCGATGACCAGCTCGCCCGAGCCGCCCATCTCGACCGGCTCGCCCCGCTCGTCGACCACGGCGAGCTGCCAGCCGTCCAGCGGGAGCCCGATCCGGACCGCGTCCTCGGCGCTGAGCCGCGCCGCCGAGGCCACCACGGTCGTCTCGGTGGGGCCGTAGGTGTTCCACACCTCGCGGCCTTCGACGTCCAGGCGCTCGGCGAGCTCCTGCGGGCACGCCTCCCCGCCGAGGATGAGCAGCCGGACCTCGTCCACGGCTTCCACCGGCCACAACGCGGCCAGCGTAGGCACGGTGGACACGACGGTGATCCGCTGCGCCACCAGCCAGGGGCCGAGGTCGACGCCGGTGCGCACCAAGGCGCGGGGAGCGGGCACCAGGCATCCGCCGTACCGCCACGCGAGCCACATCTCCTCGCACGACGCGTCGAACGCCACCGACAGCCCGGCCAGCACCCGGTCACCGGGGCCGATGGGTTCCTCGGTGAGGAACAGCCGGGCTTCGGCGTCGACGAACGCGGCGGCGGAGGCGTGGCTGACCGCGACGCCCTTGGGCTTGCCGGTCGAGCCGGAGGTGAAGATGATCCACGCGTCGTCGTCGGCGGCGGGCTCGCCGGGTTTCCCGCCGGGTTCTCCCCGCAGCTCCAGGACTCCCCCGGTGCTCAGCACCGCGCACACCTCGGCCTCGGTGAAGACGAGCTCGACCCGGTCCGCGGGGTCGTCGGCGTCGACCGGCACGTAGGCCGCACCCGCGGCGAGCACGCCGAGGATCGAGACGTAGAGCTCGGCCGTTCCCGAGGCGATGTGGATCCCGACGCGGTCACCGGTACCGATGCCGGATCCGGCGAGCCGCTCGCGCACGGCGTCGACCGCGGCGGCCAGTCGGCGGTAGCTCAGCGCGGCGGTGCCGTCGTCGATCGCGGGCGCGTCCGGGTACCGCTCGGCGGTGGCGCGGAGGACGTCGACGAGAGTCCGCCGCTCCGGCGCGGATCCCGGCGCGTACACGGCGATGGACGTGGATTCCGGGGATTCGTAAGGGTTTTCACGTGCCGTGGTCAGCGTCACCGGCGCCGCCGTTCGGCCGGCAGCATGGCTCCGAGTTCGCGAACAGGTCGTGCACCCACGGCGTGTCTCTCCTGTCGTCCGAGCGCGTGCTCCGCTTGAGCCACGCGCGGCAGACCGTCCAGCCTACGAGCTCGTGATCGCCGAGGCCCTGGTCCTCCCCCGATCAAGTGCCCACCCTCACACCCCGCGCCGTTGGGCCGACCGGTGGGTTCCGCGCGGCCGATCGGTTGGACCGGGTCAATGGTCCCTGGTCATCCGCATCGGCGCGGGCGACAGTTTGTTGGCGATTTTCACCCTTCCTGGGGGCGGGCGGTCATGGGCAGCAGGAGGAGATCTGCGGCGAGCGCGGTGCTGTGCGCGCTCGCGATGGCGGCCGGGCTGCTGACCGTCGCCACACCCCAGCCCGCTTCGGCCGCGCCCGCGCTGCCGCCCGGGTTCGTGCTGCGCGACCAGCCCAGCGGGCAGGCGGCCTACGACCTGACGGATTTCACCTTCCTGCCGGACAACAGCGTGCTCAGCACCGGCAAGCAGGGCAAGGTCGCGTGGGTCTCGCCGGGCGGGAAGGTCAACACGCTGGGCACCTTGCCGGTCGACACCGTGCAGGACCTCGGGCTGGTCGGCGTCGCCGCGGCGCCCGACTTCGCGACCTCCCGCCAGATCTACCTGGCCCGCGCCGTTCCCGACGCCGCCGACGGCTACCTGCTGCGGTTGTCGGCCTGGACGGTGGAGGGCAGCCCCGAGCCGACGCGGATCGTCAACGAGCGGGTGATCTTCGAGACCAGGAGCTTCTCCGACGTCCACGCGATCACCGGCATCGTCGCCGCGCAGGACGGCACGCTCTGGGTGTCCATCGGTGACCTGGCGAGCTTCCGGTTCACCGACCCGGCCGCGTTCCAGACCTTCAACCTCGACTCTCCCGCGGGCAAGATCGTGCACATCACGCCGGACGGCCGCGGGGTCGCGAGCAACCCGCACTACCAGGCGTCGAACCCGGCGTCGTGGCGCAGCCGCGTGTACGCGTCCGGTTTCCGCAGTCCGTTCCGCCTGTCGCTGGACCCCTCCACCGGGACGCCGGTCGTCGGCGACGTCGGCTACGGCACGTGGGAGGAGGTCGACTTCGTGCGCCCGGGCCAGCACTACAAGTGGCCGTGCTGGGAGGGCGACCACCTCGCCCCCGGCTACGCCGACCGGCCCGAGTGCGCCAACGTCGCCAACACTCCCCCGGTGTGGGAGTACCGCCACGGCAGCGGGATCGACGAGGGCAACAGCGTCACCGGCGGGATCGTCTACCGCGGTGAGAGCTACCCGGAGTCCTACCGCGGCGCGTACTTCTTCGGCGACTACAGCCAGCGCAAGATGTGGACCCTGCGGATGGACGAGCAGGGGAATCTGGTGCAGCCGCCGCAGAGCCCACCGCTGGGCACCGACATCGGCGGACCGGTCAAGTTCGAGGCCGCGCCCAACGGCGACGTGGTCTACGCCGACATCTACGGCGGATCGCTGCGCAGGCTCAGCTACTCCGCCGCCAACAACCCGCCGGTCGCCTCGGCGACCACCGCCACGGACCCGGCGACCCGCACGGTCACCTTCGACGGGTCGGGGTCGATCGACTTCGACGGCGACGCGCTGAGCTACGCCTGGGACTTCGGCGACGGCACGACGGGCGCGGGTGTCCGCGCGACGCACACCTACGCGCCCGGGACCCCGCGCTTCACCGCACGGCTGACCGTGCGGGACCCGCTCGGCGCGACCGGCACGGCCGACGTCGTGGTGGCCCCGTCCAACCACTCCCCCGAGCTGACGCTGACCCCGCCCTCGCAGGCGGACTTCGCGGTGGGCGACCCGATCCACCTGACGGCCACCGCGTCCGACGCCGAGGACGGCCTGGCGGAGGTGACGTGGACGAGCTCGGTCGTGCACTGCGCCGAGGAGGCCACGTGCCACGACCACCCCGGGTCGGGCGGTCAGGGCGAGAACTTCGACTCCGCGTTCACCGATCACCCGGACTCGCGGATGAAGTTCACCGCCACCGCAACCGATTCCGAGGGCGTCAGCACGTCGAAGACCTTCACCGCCGTGCCCCGCGAACACCTGCTGACCTTGACCAGCAACGTCCCCGCGGTGCTGCAGATCCCCACCGAGGGCGGAGCCAGCTCGGCGAAGGTCACCGAGGGCGCGGAGCTCGACGTGCTGGCGGCGGCCACCGCCACCGACGGCGGATCGACGTTCGCGCGGTGGTCCGACGGGCCGACGGAGCGGTCCAGGATCATCACCATGGGCCCGGGCGACCAGACGCTCAACGCCGAGTACGCCTCGCCCATCGACCAGCGCTACGACTCCGATCCCGGGCTGCGCGCGCTGCTGGGACCGCCCGCGGGACCGGAGGTCACCGACGGTCCGGTGCACTACCGCCCCTACCGCGACGGCAGGCTCTACTGGAGCAGGGAGACCGGCGTGCACGAGATCCACGGCGCGATCCTGCCCAAGTACCTCGAACGCGGCGGGCACGCGTTCCTCGGCGCACCCACCACGGACGAGACGGCCACACCGGACGACGTCGGCCGCTACAACCACTTCGCCTTCGGCGCCTCGGTCTACTGGACGCAGCCGACCGGTGCGCACGCCGTGTGGGGCGCGATCCACGAGCAGTGGAGCCGTCTGGGCTGGGAGGCCGGTCCCGTCGGGTACCCGACCACCGACGAGACCGGGACGCCCGACGGCGTCGGCCGCTTCAACCACTTCAGCAAGGCGTCGTCGATCTACTGGACGCCGCAGACCGGTGCGCACGGCACCTGGGGCGCGATCCGCGACCTGTGGAGTCGGCTCGGCTGGGAGACCGGGCCCCTGGGCTATCCGGCCACCGACGAGTCGATCACTCCCGACCAGGTCGGCCGCTACAACCACTTCAGCAAGGCGTCCTCGATCTACTGGACGCCCCAGACGTGGTCGCACGAGGTCTACGGCCGGATCCGCGAGCGGTGGGCGGCGCTGGGCTGGGAGCGCTCGTACCTGGGTTACCCGACGACCGGCGAGTTCTCGGTCTCGGGCGGTCGGCAGAACAACTTCCAGAACGGCTACATCCGCTGGTTCGCCAACAACAACTCCGTCATCGACCGGCGCTACTGAGGGGTCATTTCAGGATCACCTTGCTTGGCGGTGCGGGTAGCGGAACCTCACACGCCGCCTGGACTCCGTGCGCCACTCCTTTTGTATGCCAATACACGGCGTCGCGGCGTACTCGCCAGACGACGTGTGAGAACCCGCGGCGGTGCGGGGCTGAGTCCCACACCTGAAACAACGGCTCCGCCGCATTCTGCAAGGACCCCTGACTCCCCGGGCCCGGCGTCAGGTGGTCTCGTGGGGGTTGAGGGCGGTGTAGCCGAAGATGAGGCTCTGCCGGAACAGCGGGCGCTGCACCTCGGGGATCGCGGCGAGCATCTCGTCCTCGATCGCCTCGATCAGCTCGTCGCAGCGGCGCAGGACCTCCCGCCCGTTGTCGGTGAGCGAGATCAGCAGCACCCGCCGGTTGGCCGGGTCGCGGTGGCGCTGGATGTGCCCGTGATCCTCCAACCAGCGCACCATCTCGTTCATCGTCTGCGGCGTCACGAACGAGCGACGGGCGAGCTGGGCCGAGCTGAGACCGTCGCGCTGCCGCAGCGCGGTCAGCGCCGTGAACTGCACCGTCGTCAGTCCGTGCGGGCGCAGCGCCTCGTCCATCCGCGCCCGGATCGCCAGTTCCAGGCGCTTGACGAGGTAGAGCGTGCGCGGCTCGGCGTTGTGGTGACTGGTCACCGCCCCATCATCGCGCACGCTTCCGGGGCTTGCGCTCGCACGCCCCTCCACCGGTCAGTCGGCGGTGTAGGCGGACAGGCCTGGGCGGTAGGACTTCTCGTCCAGGAACTGCGCCATGCCCCTCTCCCGGCCGCGGGCGGCGTCCAGGAACTGCGACTGCTCCAGCTTCGCGTACAGGTAGTCCTCGGCCTGCTCCCACGGCATGTCGCGCGCGACCTTGTAACCGGCCTTCGCCGCGCGCAGCACCACCGGGTTCGTCGAGGCGAGCTTCAGCGCGAGCTCGCGGGTGCGGCTCCGCAGCCGGTCGGCCGGGACCGCTTCGTTGACCAGACGCATCTCGGCGGCCCGTCGGCCGTCGAAGGTCTCGCCGGTCATGATGAAGTACAGCGCGTCGCGCTGGCTCACGGTCGCGGCCAGCGCGCGGGTGACGACGCCACCGGGCGGGATGCCCCAGTTGATCTCCGACAGACCGTACTGCGCGTCCTCGTCGGTGATCGCCAGGTCGCAGGACACCAGCGGGGTGAAGGCACCGCCGAAGCACCAGCCGTTGACCATCGCGATCGTCGGCTTGGACCAGTGCGCCAGCCGCTTCCACTGCCACTCGGCGCTGGCGCGGCGAACCCGGATCTGCAGCGACGGGTCGTCGGACTCGTCGACGTCGCGGAAGTACTCCTTGAGATCCATGCCCGCGGACCAGGCCTCACCGGCGCCCGTGAGCACCAGGACCCGGCACCGCGGGTCGGCTTCGAGGGCGTCGAGGGTGCGCACCATCTCGTCGTTGAGCGCCGGATTCATCGCGTTGCGCTTCTCGGGACGGTTGAGCGTCACCCACGCGATTCCCTCGTCGAAATCGACGAGAACGGTGTCCCCCCACGTGGTTCCCTCGGGCATCGCGATCTCCTGTCATCAGGGTTCCTGATCGTTTGGTGATGATCCTGATCCCGTGAACGGCGTTGCCTCAAGGAGTTGTGACCTGAGGCACCATTCAATTGACAGGGTTCCTGCCACCTTTGGACCGGCCCAGCGCGGACGCCGGGCCGGTCTTCGCGCTCAGCGGGCGGCGGCGTTCGCGACGGCGCGACCGGAGAGCGCCTCCTGCGCGGCCTGCCACCGGCTGTCATCGCCGCGCCAGGTCTCCAGTGCGGGACCGACCAGCGCGCGCCCGAACGAGTAGGTCAGCTCCCACGGCAGCGCCCCGCAGTTCTGCATGGCGCCCAGGTGCCGGGTCGCCAGCTCCGGGCTCTGGCCGCCGGAGAGGAACGCGATCCCCGGCACCGCCGCCGGAACCGTCTCGCGCAGCGTGTCCACAGTGGTCTGCGCCGCCTCGGCCACCTCAGGCTGATCCGGGCAGTCCTTGCCCGCCACGACCATGTTGGGCTTGAGGACCATCTCGTCCAGCTTCACCTGCATCAGCACCAGCTCGTCGAACAGCGCCCGCAGCACCACTCGCGTCACGTGCTGGCACTGGGCGAGCGAGTGGTCACCGTCCATCAGGACCTCGGGCTCGACGATCGGCACCAGCCCCCCTTCCTGGCAGAGGCCGGCGTAGCGCGCGAGCCCGTGCACGTTGGCGCGCACCGCGCGCGCGGAGGGCAAACCGCTGCCGATCGAGATCACCGCGCGCCACTTGGCGAAGCTCGCCCCCAGGCTCACGTACTCGGCGACGCGCTCGCGCAGCCCGTCGAGCCCCTCGGTGACCTTCTCCCCGTCAGCCCCGGCGAGCGGCTTCGCACCGGTGTCGACCTTGATGCCCGCCAGGATTCCGAGGTCCGCGAGCGCGTCGGGGAAGGTGCGCCCGTCCGACAGCCGCTGGCGCAGGGTGTCGTCGGCCAGGATGATCCCGCTGATGGAATCGACCAGACCCGGTGTCGTGACGATGAGTTCGCGGTAGGTGCGCCGGTTCTCGTCCGTCGGCGCGACCCCGACGCCTTCCAACCGGCTGGACATCGTGGAGATGCTCTCGTCGGCGGCGAGCACTCCTCGCCGGTCGGAGACGAGCGCGTGAGCGACTTCGGTCAAGGTAGCCATGTGTCGTTGCGCCTCCTAGCGCGCTGCGTTCGCACGAGAGCCGTCGCGACCGACCGATGGGAATCCGTTCGCCGTCGCGCGTTTCGTCCTCCGGCAGCCTTCTGCGGCTCTGCTGGAATCGCCAGGCTGCAACGAGTCTCGTTGCCGGTCAACGATTTCAGCACGAACAGGGACGGGCGCGGCACGAACGGGCCTCCCCCGCCACCGGGCGGAAATGATCGTCCAAGACCATTGCACCGCGGAGTTCTCCGTGCGTATTCTTCTGGTGATCGCGATATTCCCGGGAGTTCTCATCAGGTTTCGTCCAGAAGGCTCCCGCCCCCGAACGCACGAAGCCGCACCCGTTCCGCTGCACGACGCCGAACCACTCGGGACGCGGCGCGATGCGCGGAACGGGTGCGGAGATGGCGGAGTCCTATGTCGCCGCAGCGCTTCTCAGAGGCCCAGCGCCTCGGTGACGAACTTCGCGCGGCGACGGGACACCGGGACGATCCAGCCGTAGTTCTCGACGGTGAGCTCCAGCTCCCCGCCGTCCTTCCTGGTCACCTCGCGCACGCGGTTGAGGTTCACCAGGAAGCTCCGATGAACGCGGACGAACCCGCACGCCGCGTACTTGTCGTCGATGTTGTCTATTCCGTCGGTCGCGCACCGGAAGCGCCCGAGGTCGGTCCTGAGCCAGACCGCCCTCCCGACGGATTCGGCCACGATCACCTCAGCGATGTCGAACAGGACCTGCCGGTCCCCTCGGATGCCGACCACACGTCGCGTCTCGCCCACCGCATCCTCCTCCCTCAGGGGTTCTTGCAGAATCGCCTTGCTTGGCGGTGCGGGTAACGGAACCTCACACGCCGCCTGGCCTCCGTGCGCCACTCCTGATGTATGCCAGCAACAGGTCTTCGGCGACCGGTCCACGATCCGGCCGCCGCGAGTACGACGACCTCCGGCCGGGTGGGCCTTGGCTCGCACCCGGCCGGAGGTCTCGTGCTTCACCCCGCCACGCCGCGCGACGGCGTGGGGTGCGCTGATCAGTCGGGCAGCGCGAACACGATCAGCGCGCTGCCGTGGCCGGCGCCGAGCATGCCGGGGATGATCCCCTCCAACCAGCCGCCCCAACCCACGGGCACGGCGACGTACTGCTTGCCGTCAACCGAGTAGGTCATGGCGCTGCCGTGGTGACCGCTGCCGCACTGGAACTTCCAGAGCTCCTCACCCGTGCGGGCGTCGAGCGCCAGGAACTCGCCCGTCGGCGTACCGGCGAACACGACGTCTCCCGCGGTGGCGAGAACCGACGCGGCCATCGGGTACGGGTTGCGCCAGCGCCACTTCTCCTCGCCGTGGGAGTCGAACGCGCTGACCGACCCGGCCATGTTGTCGATGTCCACCTGGACGGCGGCACCCCAGTAGGGCATGCCCTCCTTGAACTCGCGGCGCCGCCGGGTCGCGGTGGCGCCGACGTCGGCGACCGGCACGTAGAACATGTCGGTGCGCGGGCTGTAGGCGGCGTGCGTCCACTCCTTGGCACCGGCAGGGCCGGGGTAGAAGTGGACCGGCTCGCCTTCCTTGTCCGGGTACTTGCGCGGGGTCACCTTGCCGTCGCGGGTGATGGTGCCCCAGTCGATCCGGTCCACGAACGGCGTCACGTGCTGCAGCTCGCCGTTGGTGCGGTCGAGCACGAAGAAGTAGCCGTTCTTGTCGAAGTGGCCGAGCAGCTTCTTCCCGTCCCTCTCGAACAGGGTCATCTCCATGGTGGAGTCGTAGTCCCAGAGGTCGTGCGGGGTGAACTGGTAGTGCCACTTGATCTCACCGGTGTCGACGTCGACCGCGACGACGCTGTCGGTGTAGAGGTTGTCGCCCGGGCGCACCGCCCCGTCGAAGTCGGGAGCGGGGTTGCCGGTGCCCGCGTAGTACAGGTTCGTGTCCGGGTCGTAGGTGCCGGTGACCCAGTGGTTCGCGCCGCCGCGGGCCCACGCCTCACCGTCCTCGGGCCAGGTCTCGGACCCCGGCTCGCCGGGCTTGGGAACCGTGTAGCAGCGCCAGCGCTGCTCACCGGTCTCCAGGTCCCAGCAGTCGATGTGGCCGCGCACACCGAACTCGCCGCCGGCGCTGCCGGTGATCAGCGTGTCCTTGACCACCAGCGGAGCCAGCGAGGCGCTCTCGCCCGCGCGCACGTCGCCGATGGTCTTCTCCCAGACCTTCTTGCCCGAGGTGGCGTCCAGGGCCAGCAGGTGGGCGTTGGGGGTCACGAAGTAGACCTTGCCGTTGGCCACGGCGGAGCCGCGGTTGACGTTGCCGCAGCACAGCGACACGTCGAAGGGCACCGCGTGCTTGTAGCGCCAGAGCTGCTCGCCGGTCTTGGCGTCCAGCGCCCAGAACCAGCCGTCCCAGCCGGTCACGTACATGACGCCGTCCACCACCAGCGGACAGGTCTCGAACGCGTAGGTCGAGGCACCGGCGATCTGGCCGGAGGCGCCGGCCTGGAACATCCACACCGGCCCGAGCCGGTTGACGTTCTCGGTGTTGATCTGGTCCAGGAGGCTGTAGCGCTTCCCGTCGTAATCGCCGTAGTAGGTGATCCAGTTGTGCGATTCGGAACGCGCGTTGAGGATGCGCTCGTAGTCGATGTTGTCGGTGACCGCGGGAGCGCTTCCCGTGACTGCGCTGAGCGCTCCGTGGTCGATGGCGTCACCGGCGTCCACGTATTCGACTGTCATCGGTCAGGTCCTTTCTACCGGCGCGGCTGGTCGGGGCGGTCGAGACGGGCTTCCGGCGGCACTTCGCCGAGCACGACGATGGCGGCGGTCAGACCACGGCCCTCGTCGTTGCCACCGGGCGAGCTGTACCAGTAGTAGCCAGGACCATCGAGGTTGATCTTCGCCCGGCCCTTGGAGTGGTTCAGCAGCCAGAGGAACTTCTTGTCCCCGTTGCTCGGAAGCAAGCAGGCGTGGGTGTTCTTGTCGTCGTTGATGACCGTGAGCTCGACGTCGCCACCGTGCGGCAGGACCAGGATCGCCGGGTCCCAGGCGATCTCGTCCTCCCGGATGCGGATGGTCGCTTCCATCGTGCCGTCGGGCCGCTCGGTGGCCCGCACGATGTTCCCGGTCCCCAGCACGCGACCGATGGCCGCGTTGTTCTGCTCGCCCAATCCGAGTTCGTTCAGAAGGTCTTCGCGCTCCTGGGTTGACGTCATCGGACCTCACCTCCTCAGTTGGAATCCACTTCCGGATCCTTCGCGGAATCCGCGGCGACACGCGTGTCCCGATTCCGCTGATCGGGGCGAAACTCAGCCACTGACAACAACACTCAGCGGTCTGGAGCGAACTGCCCCTCCACAGGTACTTGGTGGCCGGCTCAACGGCGGTTCGAATCGTGATCGCCAGGCCCGAGTACCGATCGATTTAACCTGTGATACTCCGGAACTTTACGGTCCGGGAACCCGATCGGGAAGAGCTGACCGCTAACCCGCCCGACTGCACCGCTCGCCCGGAATCAACTACCGCCCAACGGTGTTGGTGCTCGGGGAGGCTTCGCCGCACTCGGTTCCGCCCCTGGTCAGCGCATTGCGGCGACGATTCCGCCGAATGGGTCGATTTCCCGTACGAACGAAAGGATTTCATCAGGCAGAAGCGCCGTGAGGTCGATTCACCCGGGGTCTGGAAATAGACAGGAGGAATCCTCCGGCCCCGATGTTCGGGACCGGAGGATTCCTCCGAACGCGATGCGCGGAATGCGTCAGCGGCGGCTCGGCATACCGAGGTTCATGACCTTGTCCCAGGCCGCTGCGAAATCCCGCGCGAACCTCTCCGGCTCGGCGGCGTAGAACTCGGAGACCGCGCGCAGCTCAGGGTGAGATCCGAGAACGAGGTCGACCCGGCTCGCACGCCATCGCGTTTCCCCGGTGACGCGGTCACGCCCTTCGTAGGTGCCGCGCCGTCCGGGGTCCGCGACCCATTCGGTCCTCATGTCCAGGAGGTTGACGAAGAAGTCGTTGGTGAGTTCGCCGGGTCGGGTGGTGAGGATGCCGAGTGGTGTGCGGTGGTGGTTGGTGTTGAGGGCGCGGAGTCCGCCGAGGAGGGCGGTCATCTCGGGGACGCTGAGGGTGAGTTGGTTGGCGTGGTCGATGAGGTGGTGTTCGGGGCGCAGGGGGGTTTTCGGGCCGGTGTGGTTGCGGAATCCGTCGGCGGTGGGGTGCAGTGCGGCGAAGGAGTCGATGTCGGTGGAGTCTTGGGTGGCGTCGGTGCGGCCGGGTGTGAAGGGCACGGGGTGGCCGCCGTTGGCGTGTTCGATGGCGGTGCAGCCGGCGAGGACGATGAGGTCGGCGAGTGAGACTTGTTTTCCGGTGGTGTGTTCGGTGTTGAAGCGGTGCTGGATCGCCTCCAGGGCGGCCAGGACGGGTCGGACTGTCTCGGGGTCGTTGATGTCCCAGTCGGTTTGGGGTTGCAGGCGGAGTCGGGCTCCGTTGGTGCCGCCGCGTTTGTCGCTGTCGCGGTAGGTCGCGGCCGAGGCCCAGGCGGTGAACACCAGGTCCGGTACCGGGATTCCCGAGTCGAGGATGTGGGTTTTGAGCTCGGTGATGTCGGTGTCGTCGATGAGGTCGTGGTCGCGTTCGGGGATGGGGTCCTGCCAGATCATCCGCTGTTGCGGCACGAGGGGCCCGAGGTAGCGGTGGCGGGGTCCCATGTCGATGTGGGTGAGTTTGAACCAGGCGTGGGCGAAGGCCTCGGCCAGCTGCTCCGGGCGGGCGAGGTAGCGGCGTGCGATCCGCTCGTAGGCGGGGTCTTCCTGCAGTGCCAGGTCCGTGGTCAGCATCGTCGGCGTGTGCCGCTTGGCGGGGTCGTGAGCGTCGGGCACCGTGCCATGCCCCTGCCCTTCACGCGGGACCCACTGCCACAACCCCGCCGGGCTCAGCACCACGTCCCACTCATAGGCGAACAACGTCTCCAAGAACGAGTTGTCCCACCGCGTCGGCGTCGGCGTCCAGATCCCCTCCAACCCGGTCGAGATCGCATCCGCACCGCTGCCCGAGCCGAAACTGCTGCTCCAACCCAAACCCTGGGACTCCAACCCCGCACCCTCGGGATCAGCGGCCAAGTACCGGGCGGGATCGGCGGCACCGTGGGTCTTGCCGAACGTGTGTCCACCGACGATCAGCGCGACGGTCTCCTCGTCGTTCATCGCCATCCGGCGGAACGTCTCGCGAATCGCGCGGCCCGCGGCGATGGGATCCGGCACCGTCGCCGGCCCCTGCGGATCGACGTAGATCAACCCCATCTCGTCGGCCGCCAGCGGCTCCTGCAGATCCCGCACACCCGTGTGGCGCTCATCGCCGAGCCAGCTGCGCTCCGGCCCCCAGTAGACGTCGGCGTCGGATTCCCACGTCTCGACCCGGCCTCCGGCGAAGCCGAGGGTGCGGAAGCCCATGGATTCCAGGGCCCGGTTGCCCGCGAAGATCATCAGGTCCGGCCAGGAGATGCTGCGCCCGTACTTCTGCTTCACCGGCCACAGCAGGCGCCGGGCCTTGTCCAGGTTGCGGTTGTCCGGCCAGCTGTTGGTCGGCGCGAACCGCTGCATCCCGGAGCTGGGGCCGCCCCTGCCGTCACCGATCCGGTAGGTCCCCGCGCAGTGCCACGCCATCCGCAGCACCAGCGGCCCGTAGTGCCCGAAGTCCGCAGGCCACCACTCCTGCGACGAGATCAGCACGCGGTCGATGTCGGCGCCCACAGCCTCCAGGTCCAGCTGGTCGAACGCGGCGGCGTAGTCGAAGTCGGAACCCAGCGGATTCGCCGCCGGGTGATGCTTGGACAGGATTCCCAGGTCCAGCCGGTCAGGCCACCAATCACGGCCGTCACCACCCGCAGCGGGATGGTTCCGGGTGCGGGTGACGACCCTGCGCACGCTCTCGTCGTAGTTCCTGATGACCGCAACCGCGTCCGGGTTCTCCGGCACGACGACCTCCCTCCGAGCGCCCTCAGATGTCCAACGCCCGCCGCACAGCAGGAGCGTTGCGACGGGACACCGGCACCATCGTGTTGCCCCCGTCGTCCATCACCAGCGCCAACTCACCCTTGAAACCCCGCTCCACCTCGCGGACGCGGTCCAGGTTGACCACGTACTGCCGGTGGACCCGCAGGAAACCGGCGTCGCCCAGCTCCTTCTCCAGCTTGTCCAGCGCAGGCGTCGCCGCCCGCAGGCGTCCCTGGTCGGTGGACAGCCAGACGTCGTTGCCCTCGGACTCGGCGAAGGCCACCTCGGGAGCCCGCAGCAGCACCATCCGGTTCTCCCGCGTGGCCACGATCCGCGACGCCCGCGCCTGGCCGGAGGAACCTCCCGAGCCGTCGGCCCGCGGCAGCTGCTCGCCCTCCGACACCCCGAACGACACCAGGTTCCCGACGAGGTTCCCGGACAGGAACACCGGCCGGATGCTGATCGGCGTCGGATCGTCCGCGAGGTGGGTGAAGATCTGCGTGGACCCGACCCAGGACGGGTTGCGGGAGGCCTGCTTGACCGCGTAGCGCGCGGCCTTGATCAGCTCCGGCAGCCGCGGGTTCCACCGCACCGCAGGGTCCGGCGCCGGCGTCGAGCTCGGCACCCCCAGCAGCACGCTCGCCTTGTCGTCGGCGATCACCACCCGCCCGGCGGGATCCAGCGCCGCCACCGACACGCCCGAGCGCGACCGCACGTGGTTGTAGGCGGCGACCAGCTCTCCCCCGGCGTCGCGGGCACGACGCCGCAGCATCAACTGCGTCCTGCTGGCCGCGTTGCTCAGCCACGCACCCGCCACCTTGGGCAGCTCGCTGCGCCAGCACGAGATGTTGAGGACCGCGACCGGTTCCTTCGTCACGACGTCGCGCACGGCGACTCCCGCGCAGGTCCAGTCGTGGAACGCCTGGCACCAGTGCTCCGCGCCGCGGATCACCACCGGCGAAGTCGTCTCCAGGGCCGTGCCCATCCCGTTGGTCCCGGTGGCGCACTCCGACCAGCAGTACCAGGGCGCGAGGTTGGCCTTCGCGGCGAACGAGCGGGTGGCCTTGTCGCCCCACTCCGCCAGGACCCGTCCGGTGGCGTCGGCGATGGTCACGACACCGCCGATGTTGCTCACCTCCTCGACCACGGAGGCCGCGCGGAACCCCAGCTCGGCGAACACCACGTCGTGCTCCAGCGAGTGGTCGACGTCGGCTATGGCCACCGGCGCTTCGGTCAGCGACGGATCGACGCCGTACTGGTCGCGGCAGCGGTGCCAGGACAGCGCCACCTCGGGACGCACCCCCTGGACGTCGTCCTCCCCGCGCACGAAGCGTTCCCACACCTCGTACACCGTCGCCTTGCGCGGTTTGCGAGCCGGCAGGTCGAGCCGGTGCATGTCTGCCATCTGGGACCGCCTTTGGTCGACTCACGAAGCGGGCACGACCGCTCGGTGCTCACCTCGACCACGCGGACGAACCACGCCGCCGAGGTGTCGCGCACGGACCGCCAGCTCGTGGGAAGCACGCCACGAATCCCGAGGTCGAGGTGCACGTGAGACTTCGCGCTCCGGCCTTCATGACCTCAGGCCGAAAGCTACGTCGTGCGAGATTTGCCGGGCAAGCAGTACGCGACGACCGCTGGCGAACGGCGCACGAGCGGCACCACCGCGACAACCAGCGGTCCCCGCGGGTCATCCGTCGACGAGCAGCGGGTGACGGGCGGACGGGTTTCCGACGAGCCTGCCGGTCGCTTCGAGCACCGACATCCACAGGTCACCGGCCGGATCGACCTGGTTGCGCTTGCTGATGATCAGCGGCATCGGGACGTGCACGAACCGCCGCCGCCAGCGCACGACCGCCGTCTCCGTCCGGCCCGCCATCGCCGCGTGCACGGCCGCGTGGGCGAGCCGGAGGCAGTAGACGCTGTCGTAGGCGTTGGCGGTGACGCTGCGGATCGCGTAGCTGGGGTCGATGTAGCGCACCGTGGGCGCCAGGCCGGCCGCGGTCAGGTGCGCGGTGAGCGTCTCGCGCAGCAGCGTCCCGATGTCGCCGAGCTTGGCGTTGCCGGAGGCATCGGTGGCATCGCCCTCCAGCAGGCCGCGCTCGGCCAGCAGGTCCTGCCCCGCTCCTTCGGCGACCACGATCACCACGAAGCCCTTCGCGCGGACGTGCCGCTCGACCCTGGCCAGCAGCCCGTCCTCGCCGTCCAGCTCGAAGGGGACCTCCGGGATGAGGACGATGTCGGCGGCGTTGCGGGCCAGCGAGGCGTAGCAGGCGATGAACCCGGAATGCCTGCCCATCAGCTTCACGATGCCGATCCCGTCCGGGCTGGCGGCCGCCTCGATGGACACCGAGGAGATGAAGTTCGCCGCCTGCGCGAAGGCGCTCTGGAAACCGAAGGACTGGTCGGTGTAGGGCAGGTCGTTGTCGATGGTCTTGGGCACGCCGATGACGGCGATGTCGAGGTCGCGGGCCCGGATGGCGGCCGCGAGGTGGGTCGCGGCGTTCATGCCCCCGTCGCCCCCGATGACGAACAGGACGTTGATGCCCCGCAGCAGGAGGCTGTCGACCATCTCGTCGGCGTCCTGCGCACCGCGCGAGCTGCCCAGGATCGTGCCGCCCGCGTTGTGGATGTCGCGCACCCGGTCGGGGGTGAGCTCGACGGTGTCCTCGCGGTGCTGGGCCGTCAGCCCCCGAAGGCCGTTGCGGAAGCCCAGGATGCGCTCGACCCCGTACTGCGTGGTCAGCTCCTGCACGAGGCCGCGGATCACGTCGTTGAGCCCCGGGCACAGCCCGCCGCAGGTGACGATGCCCGCGGTGACCCGGGCCGGGTCGAAGTAAATCTTGCGTCGCGGCCCGGCGGCCTCGAAGCTCGGCAACCGTTCCGGCGGGAGGCCGTGCTCGGCGAGCATGGACACGGTGTCCTCCAGCAGGACCCGATCGCCCTCGGCCACGTAGTGCGGGGAAGTCCGCTTGTTGGCGAGCAGCTCGGCCAGCGGTGAGTCGTGGTGGCACTCACCGAGGTGGCGAACGCGCAGGTCGTCCAGGTGCAGTGTCACCGGATCTCCTAACTGACTGTGGGCTCGCGGAACTCAGCTGCGGGCCACCGGGAGCGAACCGAACGTGGTGTGGGTGACGCGGCGGACCTGGCCGCTGGAGATCAGCAGCGATTCCGCGATCACGGTGCCGCCGGACTCGCGCGGCCGGTCCAGCAGCGACCCGCCGCTGACCCCGGTCGCGGCGAACAGCGCGTCACCGCCGACCAGCTCGTCGCGGGTGAGGACGCGGTCGACGTTCATGCCCGCCTCGCGGATCGCAGCAGCCTCGTCCTCGCGCTGCGGGGCGAGGCGGCCGAGCATGTCGCCGCCCAGCGCCCGGACCGCGGCAGCGGTCATCACGCCCTCCGGCGTGCCGCCGATGCCCAGGAGCAGGTCGGCGTCCCCGTCAGGCAGCAGCACTTCGAGGCTGCCGCCGACGTCGCCTTCCGCGGGCGCGTGCACCGCGGCACCCGCGCGGAGCACCCGGGCGATCAGCTCCTGGTGCCGGGGCTTGTCCATGATCACCACGCGCAGGTCGCGGACCCGCTTGCCGAGCGCGAGGGCGACCCTCTTCAGCGTCTGCTCGGGCGGGTGGTCGAGATCGATGACGCCCTTGGCCTGCGGCGGGACCACGATCTTGTCCATGTAGAAGCCCGGCCCCGGTGACCAGAGGGTCCCCGGCTCGGCGAAGGCGATGGTGGCCATCGCCCCCGGGTGGTTCTTGGCGCAGAACGAGGTCCCTTCGAGCGGGTCCACGGCGATGTCGAAGTCGGGGCCGCCGCCGTCGCCCACGACTTCGCCGTTGAAGAGCATCGGCGCTTCGTCCTTCTCCCCTTCGCCGATGACCACCGTGCCGCGGCCGGCGGCACCGGCCAGGGCCCGGCGCATGGCCTCGGTCGCCGCGGCGTCGGCCGCCTCCTTGTCGTGCCGCCCCACCCAGGCGCGGCTGGCGAGCGCCGCGCTGTGCGTCGCGGCCAGCGCCGCTGATTCCAGGGTGTGGAGGTCGGTGCGAATGTGCGTTGCGGTCCGCTGCATCTCGGGCTCCCTGCGTCGACCGTCGGATGGTTCCGCGGCGTGCGTCATTCGAGATTCGCGTGCAGGCGCCACAACTCGCGCGCCTGCGTCCCGCTCGACCTCCACAGCGCGTGGAACAGCGCATCGCTGAGCAGCAGCACGGACTGCTCGAACAGGCTCCCGCCGTACTGCTCGGAGGCCTTGCCGTCGAAGTCCTGCTTGTCGGCGGCCGGGATCACCAGGACCTCGGTCGCGATCTTGGCCAGCTCGGAGTCGGCGGCCGTGGTCAGCGCGATCACGTTGGCGCCCTCGGCGCACGCCGTTTCAGCCGCCCGCACCACGCGCTTCGTGGTTCCGGACCCGGATGCGGCGACCAGGACGTCGCCGGGTCCGATCGCGGGCGTCGTCGTCTCGCCCACGACGTGCGCGGCGAGCCCGAGGTGCATGAAGCGCATCGCGGCCATCTGCAGGGCCAGGCCGCTGCGCCCGGAACCGACGGTGAACACCGCCGGGGCGTTGAGCAGCATCGCACCGGCACGCGTCCAGGCGGCCGGGTGCACCGCCCGGCGCACCCGGTCCACCTCGCCGCTGATCGCCAGCGTCGCGTAGCTGAAGTGGGGCGGGTTCAGCGTGTCACCCGCGTTGTGATCAGCGGTGCCCGTTCCGGTCATCTGAGACACTCTCCACTGGTCGGTCGGACGTGTTCGTCGAGGAATCCAGGGACCCGGCCGCATCATTCGCGGGGAACGTCGCTGGATCTGTCCCGCAAGATCGAATCCGCTTTTCTCGCAGTCGGATTCCGGGATGAATTCGGCGTTGGTGAGACTGCACGGGCTCACTCGCCCGGTCAACACGACGGTCACGAACAGCGCCCCGCCGGGAACGAACGGCACCGGAGTCCGCGCAAACGGCCCGCCACCTGCCGTTCGCGCACGTCAACGGCCATCTCCGGAGACGCGGCCCGGGCGGAAACCACCGCAGGAGAGCGGGTTCTCAGCCGTTTGTGCCTCGATGGCCGCCGTTCGTTCCGGCGACGTTGACCGGCACCCCGAAAGCCCTGCACTGTCACAAGCCGTCGCTCGTTCCGGCTGCGGAACCGAAGCGCGAATTCCTGAAATGCGCCGGGCACCAACAATTGAGGAGATTGCCGTGAAGCTTCAGGTTGCATTGGACGTCGCCCAGCTCGACCAAGCGCTGACCCTGGCGCGCCAGACCGCCGACCACGTGGACATCCTCGAACTGGGCACGCCGCTGATCAAGGCCGAAGGGCTCGACGCGATCAAGGCGATCAAGGCCGCCCACCCCGACAAGCTCGTGTTCGCCGACATGAAGACCGCTGACGCCGGTGAGCTGGAGGCCGACCTCGCGTTCGCCGCAGGCGCGGACCTGGTGACCGTGATGGGTGCGGCCGACGACGACACCGTGCGCGGAGCTGTCGCCGCCGGGCGCAAGCACGGCAAGGACGTCGTCGCCGACATGATCACCGTGGTCGACGACCGCGTGGCCCGCATCCGCGAGGTGTCGAAGATGGGTGTGTCCTTCGTGGAGATCCACGCGGGGCTCGACGAGCAGGCCAAGCCCGGCTACTCGATCCAGGCGCTGCTGGACGACGGTCGCCAGGCCGGTGTCCCGTTCTCGATCGCCGGTGGCATCACGGGTGATTCGATCGCCGCGGTCCAGGAGGCCGGCGCGACCGTCGCGGTCGCCGGTGGCGCCATCCGCAGCGCGAAGGACCCGGCCGCGGCCGCGAAGGCCCTCAAGAGCCTCATCCGCTGACCCGACCGGACCGGTTTCGCAGCGGGGCCGTCGGCACGGGCGCCGGGGCACGTTCCCCGGCGCCCGTTTCCAGCGGAACCGGCGCGGCAGGAAGGGATTTCGACGATGGGAAACATCAGAGGCGAAGCGGACCTGCTCGAAGCACAGCGCTGCCTGCTGCTGGACGCCGCGACCGTGATGCGACGCCGGTACGCGCGCAGCGGGGAAGTCGTCATGTCTCCGAGCACGGCCGAGGCGCTGGCCACCGTCCTGGAAGGCGTTGCCAGGTCGGAGCCCGCTCTGCACAACGTCGACCGGGACGAGGCGATCGCCCTGGCGCACCGCCTCATCGACGACGACCACCCCGAGACCTCGCGGCTGTGGCCCGCTTGACGGCCCCCCACCTCACGCAGAACACCGAGAGCAACAGGAGTGCGCGCCCATGACCGCCAACGACCTCATCTCCGGCCGCCGCGTGAGCGATGAGCTCGACCGGCTGACCACCCCACGCGTTCCGGCCGACTGGACCGAGCTGGATCAGCGCGCTGTGGACACCGCACGCGTGCTCGCCGCCGAC